>NZ_CALJRX010000287.1 GCF_937976265.1 uncultured Haemophilus sp. | reverse complement strand
ATTTCCAAATTCTTTACGGAGAAGGAATTTCTAAAGCTGGCGAATTAATTGAACTCGGTGTTAAACACAAACTTGTTGAGAAATCCGGTGCGTGGTATGCATATAACGGTGAAAAAATTGGTCAAGGTAAAGCCAATGCGATGAAGTGGTTACATGAAAATCCTGCGAAATCAGACGAACTTGAAGCGAAGCTTCGTGCTGAATTAGTCGCTAACCCAGAACAAGCATTAATGGCTGATATTGAACAATCTAATGATGACGCAGAAAGCGATTTCTAATCACTAAAAGTGCGGTCAAAATTGACCGCACTTTTCATTTCAACCGTATTTCACCTAAAAGGAATTTCTATGTCTTCTCTTGCTTTAAGCTATGTCGTGAATTTACTTGCTCGACGTGAATATAGCGAATTTGAACTACGCAATAAAATGCAAGAAAAAGCATTTACAGAAGATGAGATCGATGAAACGATTGCTTACTGCCAGAAAAAAAACTGGCAAAATGATAAGCGATTTGCTGAAAATTATTTACACGCACGTTCGCAACGTGGGTATGGTGCAAATCGTATCAAACAAGAATTACGTCAACTGAAAGGTGTATCTTCAGACGTAATCAATGAAGTCCTCACAGAAAGTGAAATTAATTGGATTGAAATAGCTGAAAAGGTTCTACACAAAAAGTTTCCTAATTATGCAGAACCTCAACCAATCAAAAGCAAACAAAAAATTTGGCAGTATATGCTCTCTCATGGATTTTATTCTGAAGAATTTAGCGATTTTATCGGAAATGGAATAGAAGACTGATGAGCCTAAAGAAATAAATCCCTAATACTGTAAAAATTAAACAACCAACTAAATGACTCACTAAAACAAACAATCCATTCACCCACTCTTCTTTAAAAAAGAATTCTACCACTTCGCCTGAAAAAGAGGAAAATGTGGTGAGCGCACCAAGAAATCCGGTCACTAAGAATAATCGCCATTCAGGACTAAATTGAGGGAAGGTCCAAAAAGCTGCTAGTAAAATCCCCATCAAAAAGCAGCCAATAAAGTTCGCCACAAGTGTACCAAATGCAAGTGAACTAAACAGGGAATTAAGCCATAAACCTAATCCCCAGCGTAAAGAGGCTCCGATCGCTGCACCTACACTAACTAGAAAAATTGACTGAAACATCTATTTAATACCAAAAAGTGTGGCTAAATGTTTGGCTACCGCTTCGTCTTTATTAAACCCAATCTCTTCCAATTCAGGGCAGGCTTCTTTTAGACGAGGATCAGCATTTGCCATCACATAACCTTTACCAGCCAAAGAAAGCATTTCAACATCATTCTGCCCATCACCAAAAGCAATACAATCTTTTAATCCATAATTTCTATTTTCTAATAGATGGGCTAATGCATCACCTTTAGATACATTTTTATTCATGACCTCTAAGCAAGTCAAAGCGGAATAAACAATCGTCGTTTTATCACCAAAATGTGTTCTAAGATAATCTTCCAGTTCTACAAGATCTTTCGGATCATGAGCAATAAAAAATACTTTTTCAGTTCCTCTTCCATGATGCTTTGTAAAATCAACCACTTCGTACATAAAACCTGAATCTTTATGGTATTTTGCCAATTCAGGCACATCTGTATTGATAAACCAACCGTCATCTTGATAAGTATTAAGACAAACCTTGCTACGATCAAAAGGGATTTTATACAACTCAAGCACAATTTCTTCTGGAAGACTATTGCTATAAATAAGGTTACCTTTTAGGTCGCGAACTCTCGCCCCATTGGAAGTGATCATTACAGCATGTTCCGCTCCAATCTTGCCTAAAATAGAAGAAACATCCGTATGATTACGGCCCGTTGCTAAAATAATATCAACACCTTTTTGTTCTAATTTATTCAATGTATCAATAGTAAAATCACCAATTACATGATTAGCATTGAGTAATGTACCGTCAAGATCAGAAACAACGGCTTTAAATGGAAGTTGTTGCATAAAACACCCGTATAAAAAATGAATCTGTATCATACCAAAACAATATGATTTTTGACCGCACTTTCTATCATAAAAACAACATTCATTGATAAAAAACAAAAAGGCGTATCTTTCGATACGCCTTCTTTATCTAACTTGTTACAGTTAATACATCAATTATTTGATGATTTTCGCAACAACGCCAG
>NZ_CALJRX010000286.1 GCF_937976265.1 uncultured Haemophilus sp. | reverse complement strand
CGTATGTGGGCAACCGCCCGTTTCTACGCCCATAATACGCTCTGGCGGAAGTAGGCTATTTTTCGTTAAAAATTCTGCATCTTCCTGGGTATAAATATCATTGGTAATGACTGCCACGCTATAGCGGCTTGCCATTTCACGAGTCAGTTTTTCAATTAACGCGGTTTTGCCTGCGCCAACAGGGCCTGCTACGCCAATTTTAATGTAGTTACGCATAATGTTCCTTTTGTGTTGATTATCGTAGAGGCGCTTTTTATATTCTCAACGATAAGTAAAAATTCAATAAAAAATGACCGCTCTTACGACATATAAAGTCGCGTATAAAGCACTTCGTGCTGCATGGAACGGATGTCATTTGCGAGAGTTGCTGCACCTAGCCAATCAAGATTGGGCTCAAGGCTTAATTCGACAGCTTGCAAGAGTGCACTGCGCAAATCAAACAGAATATCTTGCCCATCCATTTGGCTGAGCGGAATGAGCTTCACGCCATTAGTAATGGTACCAACTGCCGCATTGTAGTAAAACGCATACAGGGTATCCGCTTTGCTGAGCCCCATCGCTTGCGCCACCATAGCAAACACAATCGGGAAATAGCCTTGCACAGTTTTATTTTGAATCGCTTGCTGAAATTGGCTCAACATTGGGTGTTGTTCATAGCGGATAAAAATTTTTAATAACCGCACGCCGAGTTTAAAACTGCCTTCGCGACTTTCTCGCGCAATTTTGGTCGCAGATAACGAGAGGTCTAATTCACACAAACGCTCAAAATCATTGGTAGCCATGGCGTCAAATGCCAGCGAAAGATAGGCGCCATCGTTATACACCCAGTTTTGCAAAAGCTGAGTTTGCACATATTCTTCTAGGCTTGGTTTTGTCGAAACAACACCTTGTTGAACAAAGGTTTCTAAACCGTTTGAATGGTTAAAGCCCCCGATTGGCAAAGTCGGGTCAACCAAGTGCAATAAGGCACCTAAATCTGCCAGGCTTCGGTTTAATGTTGGTGCCAATTGCCGTCTCCATGATGGTGATAGCCATGATGATCGTGCGAATGACTATGCGAATGCCCGTGCCCTTGAGCGGAGTTCGCTCTTAACGCTTGGCTTAAACGGCGTTCCGCTTTTTGCGGATGAAATCCTGCTGCTTGTAACCATTCAAACATCGGCTTATCGTAAGGTAATGTCACTTCATCACCATCTAAAAAGAGTGGCGAATGTTTATTACCGATCTCATAACAAGCTCGCGCCATTTCAGGTAAGGTTTTCGGCGATAGCACAATCACGTCACTCGGTAAAATTTCAATCGCAATCACTAATTCATCGCTGATAAACACCACATCATCGTGTTTTAAACGTTGTCCTTCTTTTAGCAAGCGAAAGGCAACCTCGCGCCCCGTATTTGTGGTTTTACGCAAAATATTGCGCTCACTCTCATACCACTGCAATGCCACGCGTTCAATGGTTTGATGTGTAATTTTGCCTTCAGCTTGAAGGCTAGTTAAATCGCCTAAAATGGTGTCTATAATAGGCAGAAT
>NZ_CALJRX010000285.1 GCF_937976265.1 uncultured Haemophilus sp. | reverse complement strand
TTTTGTGTAACAATTTTCGTTAATAAATTGATCGCCTCTTTAATGGTCAGAAAGCCTCCATTTAATTTTTTAAATTCATTATAAAAATTGACCGAACTTGGCACACCGCTTTGCTTAACTAATAAATTTAAACCACCCGCTGTTGCTTGACTTTCTTCCGTCGTGCGGCTTTTATTGGCTACGCGCAAAATATCACTGCTGAATTTTGTTCTCAGATCACGTTTATCTGCCTCGCCTGGTTTTACATCAAAATGGTAAGTCGCATTTTTAAGATAAATATGTGTATTTTCACCATTTAACAACGCCAATTCAGCATTTTTCGCCGCTAATTCTATACTTGATAGGTCATACTGATTTACACCGACTGGCACAAGGCGAGCTTCACCTTCAATTTTTTCCAGTTTAGTATCTTTATCGTAATTAAAACCGCTAAGGGTTGTTTTTAGCTCAACGTCTTTATTTTTTAAGAAATTAAGACCGATAGAAAGGTTTTGGGACTTATTCGCAAAATCACGAAATTCCATCAAAATATTAGACTGTAAATAATCCCCTACTGGCGAAAATTTACTGTTAATTGTATTTTTATCAATTGTGATATTTAATGTTTTATTTAATTGACGAACTAATTGTTCAGATAACTTTGACTCAGCCGTAATAAAGAAAGGCAACACGGTAAGCTTGGTCGAAATCACATTTGTGCTTTTCGCATCGCTATCTTTTACACTAAAGATCAACTCACGAATAAAAAAGTTTTTCGCGGTTTGCGTCACATTCAATGTTGCTTGATTATCCAAAGAGTAAGGGAAATTTTTTAATACCTGATCGATTTTGTGATTGGTATAAAATTGTGCGCCGATCCCAAGTGCCACTGCGATAGCCGAAATCGTCAATGCTATTGTTCTTTTCTTGCTCATAATGTCCCCAAATACGATCTCAATTTACGATCTCAAAATCCTTTTGAAAAATTAACCGCACTTTTCTCTTCAAAGTGCGGTCAGTTTCCAGTTTATTTTAGCCTAAGATTTTATCTAACTCTTGGCTTACAGCTTCCACTTTTTGAGTACCATCTAAACGGAAATATTGCGTGTTACCTGCTTTTGCTTCTGCTTGGTAATAATCAATTAATGGGCTGGTTTGTTTGTGATAAACCGCTAAACGATCTAACACTGTTTCTGGTTTATCATCTGCACGGATAATTAAATCTTCACCCGTTACATCATCTTTACCTTCCACTTTTGGTGGGTTGTAAACGATGTGGTAAGAACGACCCGATGCTTGGTGTACACGACGACCACTCATACGTTCAACGATCACTTCATCCGGTACATCAAACTCTAAAACGTAATCAATTTTTACGCCAGAGTCTTTTAACGCATCCGCTTGCGGAATCGTACGTGGGAAACCATCTAATAAGAAACCATTTGCACAATCTGGTTGAGAAATACGATCTTTTACTAACGCCACGGTTAATTCATCCGGTACTAATTTCCCTTCATCCATTAATGCTTTTGCTTGTTTGCCTAATTCTGTCCCCGCTTTAATCGCTGCACGGAACATATCCCCTGTTGAAATTTGTGGGATACCAAACTTGTTCATAATAAATTGTGCTTGTGTGCCTTTTCCTGCACCAGGTGCACCTAAAAGAATAATTTTCATACGAATCTCCAATAAATAATAGACCTGTTTAAAATACCGTTAACGCCTTGTTTGGTCAAATGATTTTGCTGTTAATTTTGACCGCACTTTATTTTATTTTAAGCTTTTTCATTTCCTTTTTCATTCCATGGCGCCACCCAGAATAAACAAATCATTCCTGGAATAGCGAGGAATAAACAAATCCAGAAAAAATGATAGTAGCCCACTGCTTTAACCAAGTAACCCGATAACATACCAAGTCCTTTACTTGGTAAAGCAGAAAGGCTGGTAAATAATGCTAGCTGAGTGGCTGTATAAAGCGGATTCGTTTCGCGAGCCATAAAGGCGACAAAGGCGGCTGTGCCGAGACCAACACCGATATATTCACCCGCAATCACGAAACCTAATTTCCAAAGTTCTGCGGCACCGACATGGTCAAAATGCCCAAATGCAGCTAACCAAATAAATCCACCAATAGTAATCAATTGGATAAAACCAAATACCCATAATGCGCGGTTAATGCCTAGGCGTAACATAATCACGCCACCGACAAGACCGGCTGAGATACTTGCCCAAAGAGAGGTACTTTTTACCACCAACGCAATATGCTCTTTTTCAAAGCCCATATCATAAATAAATTTGGTTTGTAACGTAGTGGCAAACGAATCCCCAAATTTATACAAGAACAAAAAGAGTAAAAAACCGATGGCTTGAGCAACGCCTTTACGTTGGAAGAACTCTTTCAAGGGTATCCAAAACACCATATAGAAAGGTTGATCACGATCGACTTGCGCAATCTTTGGTTCTTTCGCTAAAAAGAGCGTCATAAATATGCCCGCCAACATACAAAGTGCGGTCAGTAAAAAGACGGTTTCCCACGGATAAATCGTCGCTAAATAAAGCGACAGCCCACCTGGAATTAAGCCTGCAACGCGATAAGCATTAATATGGATGGTGTTCCCCAATCCTAATTCATTATCCGTTAAAATTTCACGACGATAAGCATCGAGCACAATATCTTGTGTCGCAGATACAAAGGCAATAAATGTCGCAATTTTAGCCACCGAACTTAATTCTGCTACTGGATCAAACTGACTAATCGCATAAAGGGAAATCAGCAAAATCACTTGAGAAATTAATAACCAACTACGACGACGTCCTAAAAAATGCGGGAAATAGCGATCTAATAACGGTGCCCATAAAAACTTCAAACCATATGGTACCATCACCCCTGTCAAGGCACCGATTAATTCAACGGAAAGCCCTTTATCTGTCAGCCACACTGGCAACATTTGCAACAACACGAAAAGTGGTAAACCCGAGCTAAATCCAGTGAAGACACAGATCAGCATTTTTCGGGTAAATATTTGACTAGAAAGGGATTGTTCTGACATAAAGTGCGGTTATTTTTGAGCGTGTTTTATCTGATTGAAATATTAAGGGCGGAATGTACTCCGCCCAACAAGAGTGAGATCAATCTCTGTATCCTTTCGGATTATTTTTTTGCCAATTCCATGTATCTTTCATCATTTGTTCAAGACCACGTTCAGCTGTCCAATTTAACTCTTTCGCGGCAAGACTTGGATCGGAATAACATGTTGCAATATCACCAGGGCGACGTGCGACAAGACGATATGGAATTTTAATATTATTCGCTTGCTCAAACGCTTTCACCATATCAAGCACGGAATATCCCGTACCTGTACCTAAGTTATAAATGTGTAAACCTGCGTCATTTTCATGGCGATTTAATGCTTTTAAGTGACCGATGGCTAAATCCACCACGTGGATATAATCACGCACGCCTGTACCATCATGGGTATCATAATCGCTACCAAATACCGAAAGTTGCGGTAATTTACCGATCGCTACTTGGCTGATGTAAGGCAATAAATTATTTGGAATACCATTTGGATCTTCACCAATCAAGCCACTTGCATGCGCGCCTACTGGATTAAAATAACGTAAGATTGTCATACTAAATTGCGGTTCGGCTTTCGCCACATCAGTCAGGATTTGTTCCACCATGTATTTAGATGTACCGTAAGGGTTGGTTGTACCGCCTACTTTGCAGTCTTCTGTAATTGGAATAATTTCCGGATCGCCATAAACCGTTGCAGATGAACTAAATACAAAGTTCCACACGCCTGCTTTTTTCATTTCTTGAATCAAAACAATCGTGCCTGATACGTTATTCATATAGTATTCAGCGGGTTTTTGGACACTTTCACCCACCGCTTTTAAACCCGCAAAATGGATGACCGATTGAATGCTGTTTTCAGCAAAGATTTTTTGTAATAAAGCACGATCTAAAACATCGCCTTCATAAAATTTCACGTCTTTACCGGTAATTTCTTTGACTCGTTCTAAAGATTTTGGGGAGGAGTTGCATAAATTATCCAATACCACCACTTCTTTATTTGCATTTAATAATTCCACTACGGTGTGTGAACCGATATAGCCGGCTCCACCTGTTACTAAAATCGCCATGGGTTACTCCTTAATTATTTTTGTTCCCGAATTATAACATTGATTTCTACGATACATAAATTTATCCCCTTTTTTGACCGCACTTTGGTGTGATCGTTGTCACAGAATAAACATTTTTCTATAGGAATTTGATTTGAGTCATTGAAGCGTCTTGCTATGAGGCGAATAATAGCCTGCGAAAATCAAAAAGATAAAGGAAGACAACATGAAACCTCAAACACTTCAAAAAACCGCACTCGCATTACTCGTTGGTTGGTATGCCGCCAATGCAGCCGCTTATTCTGAACAAGGCCAAGCCGGTAATACCAAAAGTTGGGAAAGTGCCGAATACCTTAAAGACTGGGGTTTAACCTCAATGAATGCCTCGACGGCTTATGCCCTTGGCTTTAATGGTTCAGGCGTAAAAATCGGCGTGATGGATTCGGGTGTACTATTAAACCACCCTGAATTTCAAGATGGTCGAATCCACGTTGTAAAAACAGAAGGGACTTACAGTAAAGATGGCATGCGTTATCCCGATGCCTCGGTGGGAAATGGCCCAATTAATAAAAACGAACCCGTAAAAAACGGCAAACGTAATTTTGATAAAACAGATAATGGCGTATTCACTAAAGGTGAAACCTTCAATATTGACGGAGCATGGCATAAATACACGAATGATGCGCACGGCACGCACGTTGGCGGCACAATGGCGGCAAGCCGAGACGGCAATGAAATGCATGGTGTAGCATTCGGCGCTAATCTGTATTCTGCCAATACCGGTGGTAACGACAACATGACCTATGGGCCAAATCAAGACTATGGTTTCTTCTTACAAGGCTACTCTGCCCTAGCAGATGCCGGAGCAAAAGTGATTAATAACAGTTGGGGATCAAACCGTCGTGTCAATTCATCCTTTGCTGGTGCGTTAGGCTATAAACCAACATATGGTTGGCGTGATGTACCTGAATATGGCGTTCAATACTACGATGTGCCAAAAGCACCCGAGCCAATTTCCAGTCCTGCGGCACATATTTATTTAAGTAACTTAGGCGAAGCTGAAAAAGCTTATTATCAATTTGTGACCAGTGGTGAGAAAAACTTTGTTGATGCGGCTTATGAAGTGGCAAAAAATAAACAAGTGATTCAAGTCTTTACAGCGGGTAACCGCAGTATGATGGCGGAATCCTTTACGCGTGCCATGTTGCCTTATTTTAGACCTGATGCAGAAAAATACTGGGTAAACGTCACCGGGCAAGTGGGTGGTGAAGGCTATCCAAATGACTCAAATGACGATGTAAGCGATGAAAAAGCAGGCGCAGATATTCAAGAATTTAACCTCGCCGGCCATTCAAAATGGTGGACGATTGCGGCACCATCCGCCAACATCTATTCTGCCTATATTCAATTACAAGACAACGACACTTATGGTGAGCCTATCTACAAATCGGCTGGTGGTACTTCGATGGCGGCACCTCATGTAAGTGGCGCGTTAGGTGTCATCTTTTCTCGCTATCCATACATGACAACCGATCAAGCACGTGATGTCATGCTGACCACAGCACGACAAACCACGCTTCGTAAAGGGCTTGAAGGTAAACCATTAGAACGTTGGGAAACTGAACAAGGTGTACCGAGTAACGTTTGGGGTTGGGGGATTTTAGATCTTGGCAAAGCCATGTTTGGCCCAGGTCAATTCTTAGGAAACATGAAAATCAACCTCAATCAAAATGATGTTTGGTCAAATGATATTAGCGATAAAGCCATCAAAGCACGTCAAGTTGAAGATCAAGCTGAAGCGGCAACTTGGACAACGCGCAAAGCAGAATTACAAGCGTTAATGCAAAATCGTGCGGGCGCAACAGCAGAAGAAAAAGCGGAATATCAAGTAGGTTTAGCGCGTGAAGTCGCTCGTAATGAACGTGCCGCACAAGGCTATGTCGGCGCATTAACTAAAAATGGCACTGGCACCTTAACCCTCACCGGTAATAACAGTTTCACCGGTGCAATTACTGTAAATGAAGGTCAGCTTTCAGGGTTAAATCAATCCCTTGGTTCGGCACAACAAGTTATCGTAAAACAAGGTGCAACATTGGAAGTATTACCGAAAGCGGAAATCACTAAACCAAGTGAGAATGGATTTGTCACCGAAACCTTAACCAGCACCGCGAAAACGGTGACTGCAACAGTGGAAAAAGGTGGTCGTTTCTTACTGAATAATGGTATTGCTAACGTCAATGCCACCTTTGCAGACGGTTCTGTTTTAGTGCCAAATAAATTTGACGAAGAAATTCTGCCTCAATTACAACAAGATCCACAAAAAGCGGTTTCAGTTCAAGGTACCGGCTCATTTGTAGGAGCTGAAAATGCGATAGTTGAAACACCTCGTACATACGATTTCTTTGCCGTTAAAAATGAAAGTAATGCGAATACGCTGAAAGTGACTGTTCAGAAAAAAGCCCTTGCATCTGCAGCCACCACTGAAAATGAAGTGGCTATCGCCAATGCCTTAGATGCTGCAACAAGCAGTGCGGCGTATCAAAGCCTTATTTGGGGAACAAAAGAGAACGCTCGCCAAGCTTTTGCTCGTTTAAGCTATGATGAAGATCTCGCAGCTCAACAACACAACGTGTTAAATGGCTTATTGCTTCGTCAGCAACTTGCTCAACCAGGCGCAGTAAGAGCTCAACTTAATGCAGGTACACAAATTTGGACAAGTGGCACCTTCACCCACTTCAGCACGGAGAGTTTAAGCAGCCATGCGTACAATCAACTTGTGGGTATTGATGCAACCATTGATACAAACAAACATTTAGGTGTATTTGTTGGCTCAACACAAAATAGCCACAAAATTGACCGCACTTCGAAAGATCGTGCTGTTCATTTAGGTTTAACAGCAGAACATCGTTTCAACGTATTAACACCGAAAATTGGTTTTATTCAAAGCTGGGGTAAACACGAACAACGTGCTGAATTTGCACAAGGGGTGAAAACCCATAGCCAAACACAAAATGTCTTTGCTGAACTTGCCTACACAGGCTTAAAAGGCGAACATTTTGCGATTGAACCTTATGCAGGCGTAAGCTATATGCACATCAAAAACAAAGGTGTGACAAAAGG
>NZ_CALJRX010000284.1 GCF_937976265.1 uncultured Haemophilus sp. | reverse complement strand
ACGATGGCCAGCATAAACGTTAATCACTAAAAGTGCAGTCACAATTTTCAACGTTTTTAGATTTACTGCAACAACCAATCCACCACATAAATCACTTCAATCCCATCAATCTCTGTTTGTTCGTAATATTTTCCCGTAATTAAGATCTTTTTATAGTTATCTTTAATATGCAAAAGATTATCCGTTTCGTGGGTATTTTCAGGGATTTCAAAGGCGACTTGAACATATAAAATTTCATCGGCTTTTCGGGCGATAAAATCAATTTCTTTGCTGTCGAGTTTACCGATATCTACGGTATAACCTCGTCTAAGCAATTCAATAAAAACGATATTTTCTAGTCGATTCGCATAATTCGCGCCTTTTTTGCCGATAGCGTGTCGTCTTAAACCGTTATCCACAATAAAATATTTCGCATTGGTTTTTAAATAACCTTTTCCGCGAATATCATATTGTTTTGCTTTATAAAAAAGAAAGGCATTTTCTAACAGATCAAGATATTTGCTGATAGTATGATTTGAAGTGGGAACACGTTCGGACGTGAGCGTGTTGCTAATTTTGCTCGGATTCACCAACTGCCCTACGTTATCCGCTAAAAAGAGGATCACGCTTTTAAGAATATGGGTATCTTTCACGCCGGCTCGATGAGCAATGTCATTCAGCACGATGGAATCAAAAATACCCGATAAAATCGTTTCTTTTAGAGGTTCATCAGCAATAGCAACACTGGGGAAACCGCCGTATTTTTCGTATTCCGAATAGAGTTTATCCACCAATCTTGATTGGCTATCCACATTTTTGGCGTGCAAAAATTCTTTGAAAGAAAGCGGGTAAATTTTGATTTCCACATATCGACCGCTTAACAGCGTCGCAAGCTCGCCGGAAAGCAAGTTGGCATTGGAACCTGTAATCACAATGTCGGTGTTAAAACTCACGCGAAGCGCATTGACGATTTTTTGCCAACCTTCCACAAACTGAATTTCATCAATCAGAAAGTAGGTTTTAGCTGGAGAAGACGGCATTTTTTCTTGAATAAGCTGTTGGAAGTCTTGAGCGTCTTTCACCCATTGATATTCAAAAGATTCAAAATTGAGGTAAAGAATATTTTCAGGGGAAATTCCTTGTTGTTGAAGGTAATCACGGTATTGCATGAGTAACACCGATTTACCGGAACGACGAACACCCGAGATGACTTTGATAAAATCGGTATCTTTAAATTGAATCAGTTGCTGTAAATAATTTTCACGAGAGATCATAGTTTCACCCATTGGAAAGAGATTTCATATTTTTGTAGATTATATATAAATTGGAAGTTAATTTCCAATTTATATAAAAAACACTTCAAAAACTCACCGCACTTTACCCTTTCTATATTGCACAATCCCCAATTTCCGCTATCATACTCCCTTTCTCATTCACTCTACTCTCGGAACTTTATCGATGAATAAATTGAAAATAGCATTACTCACGGCTGCATTCGTAGGTTTGTTTGCTTGTACTACAACACAACAACCAAAGAAAACCGTTAAAACACGATACCTTAAAAATAACATTAGCCAAGCGGAATTAAACAATCCGAAAGATTACAAACGTTATTATTATTCTTGCCGCAATTCGGAAACGGGCTCGAATTCTTATTTAACCACTTACTTCCCGCTTTCAAGAGAAAGCCGCATGAAAGATAATTTTGGTATTTATTTCCAATTAGACGGTGGAAAAGCCGTGCCGTTTGATCATGTGGAAAATCGCACCTTAAATGCACGTGGAAACAGATTTGAAGTGATTTATCGCTCTTATGAGCCGATTGATGGCAGTTATGTTGATTTAATCGCTCGTGAAAATAATTCGGTGTATTACAAAAACAATCAAGGTATGAGAACGGCTTGGTTAAATTGTCGAGAAGGCTAATTCTCACTGAAAGTGCGGTCATTTTTAGACGCATTTTCCAAAACAAAAAAGCACGAGGTTAAACTCGTGCTTTTTCTTTTTATCTTGATTATGCTTTTGCTTGTGCGCGTTTCACAAAAACCACTGAAAGCGTGAATGCCACCACAAATGAAATCACCATACCAACGCTGTACATCGCAAGGCTATCCGGTTTGATCGATGGAATACCTAAGAAACCTGCGGCGCCTAATGCAATGGCTTTTACATTGAAGAATGCGATAAAGGCACTTGCTAAGCCTGAACCAATCATCGCTGCAAAGAAAGCCTGACGATAACGTAAGTTCACCCCGAACATTGCCGGTTCAGTAATCCCTAATAATGCAGAGATACCCGATGGCACCGCTAAACCGCGAACTTTTGGATCTTTTAATGCCACTGCCACACCTAAACAGGCTGCGCCTTGTGCGATGTTTGACATTGCGGCGATTGGGAAAATAAAGGTACCGCCTGTATTTGCCACTTCAGCTAATAACTGTGTTTCAACCGCAATGAAGGTTTGGTGCATACCGGTGATTACGATTGGTGCATAGAATGCCCCGAAGATTGCACCGCCCACGAAGCCTAAGGTGTCATATAACCAAGTTAAACCTGCTGCAATTAATGAACCCGCTTCACGACCAATTGGACCAATGACAGTAAACGCTAAGAAGCCTGCAATAAAGAGCGAGAATAATGGGGTAATGAGGTTATCTAAGTAAGAAGGCACAAACTTACGGAAGGTTTTTTCTAAGGTTGCTAATACCCAAGCAGAAACTAATGTTGGGATAACCGTGCCTTGATAGCCGACTTTTTCAATTTCAAGACCGAATATATTCCAGTATTGGATTTTGCCTTGAGCAAGAGTTAATGCGTAGTTCCAACCGTCTGCTAATGCAGGGTGAACTAATAACATCCCAAGAGCCGCCCCTAAGAATGGGTTACCACCAAATTTACGGGTTGCAGAGAAACCAAGTAATACCGGTAAGAACACAAATGGTGCATTCGCGATGGTATTAATGAAGTCCACCAAATCCGCAAGACCTGGATGCATATCAATCACGCTTAATTCATCAACGAAGAAACCTTTCGCTGTAAGCATGGAGTGAATACCCATTAACAAACCGCCTGCGACGATTGCCGGAATGATTGGCACGAAAATATCCGCTAAGCCTTTCACCAAACGTTGCAACAAGTTTTGGTTGCCTGATGCCGCTTCAGCCACTTCAGCTTTACTTACATCACCGATACCAAGCAATTTGGTGAGTTCAGCATGGACTTTATTCACCGTACCTGAACCGAAGATAATTTGATATTGACCGGCGACAGCAAACTGCCCTTTCACGCCTTCAATATTATCAATGCCTTCTTTGTCCACTTTACTTTCATCGTTTAGCACAATACGTAAACGCGTTGCACAATGTGCTGCTGTGGCGATGTTTTCTTTGCCGCCAAGTTTATCAATCACTTGTTGGGCAATTTGAGGGAAGTTCATAGTGCTCTCCTAATGGGGTTCTAAAGAAAAAGAAATTGACCGATTTTAACTAAAACAGGGGATAATAACTAGTGGTCTAAACAAATTTTAGGCGAAAAAAAACCGACTTAATTAAGTCGGTTTATAGTTGGTGCTCTGGGCGAGACTTGAACTCGCACGGCCTGCGGCCACTACCCCCTCAAGATAGCGTGTCTACCAATTCCACCACCAGAGCGTTTATTCTGTTTTTATTCCTTATTGCGGAATGTCATTATTTTTGTTTTCAACTGCTGGAGCAGCTTGTTGTTGCTGTTGTTGAACTTGTTCAGCAGTTTGAGATAAATCGTCAAATGAACCTTTTTGTACATTACCACGGTGAGCGTTAATATTACCTAACACTAAAGCAATCACAAAAAAGCCAGTTGCTAAGATTGCGCTGGTACGGGTTAAGAAGTTACCTGCACCTGCAGAACCAAACATAGTACCTGATGCACCGCCGCCAAATGACGCACCTGCGTTCGCGCCTTTACCTTGTTGAATAAGGATAAAGCCGATTAAGGCGATACAAATTAATACATAAACAAATAATAAAATATTGTACATTATTCTTTCTTCTCTAAATTGCGATTTCGCAAGAAAACTGGGAGCAAATGTTATATAAAATTCACGCTTTTCGCAAGCGCTTTCCCATTTTTTTTACTTAATTGTATTAAGTTTAATCAATTTTCAGCGTTTAAATCTTCCGATTTTTTGACCGCTCTTTTTCGTTTCGTTGGCGACGCATTTAAACCTTTTGAAATCTGACTTAAACGACGTAATGCAGTGAAATCAACAAAACGCACTAAATCCGGCAGCATTTGATTGAGTGTAAACATAAATTGCTGATAACTCGCCTGTTTTTGGCTGATATCCGTTAATTGCGCTTCCCAATGTGCCGTCATATCAGGCTGTGTTGCAATATCAGGTAAAGCAGAAATCAAAATACGCCCCGTTTCTGTACTGTGAATATTGCGTCCTTTTTTAGTCAAAAAGCCGCGTTTAAATAGCAATTCAATAATGCCCGCACGGGTGGCTTCTGTACCAAGCCCATCTGTTTCACGCAGAATTTTTTTCAATTCTTTATCTTGCACAAAACGTGCAATCCCTGTCATCGCTGAAAGCAATGTTGCATCAGTAAATGGTTTTGGTGGTTGTGTTTTTTTGCTCACCACTTCACCTCGTTCGCAATACAGGATCTGCCCTTTTTTCACGATAGGCAATAGCGGCTCTTGATTTTCATCTTCGTCTTCTTTGCCAAGCAACTCTTTCCAACCCGCCGTTTGCAAGTTGCGTGCTTGTGCCACAAAAGTACCGCCCGCAATACTTAAGGTAATTTTGCTTTTACGATATTCCGCATCGGGACAGAACTGCAATAAATACTGACGCGCAATCAATTCATAAATACGTTGTTCATCAATACTTAAATTGATCGAACGTGTGTTAGCCGTCGGAATGATCGCATGGTGCGCCTCCACTTTTTTATCATTCCAGCAACGATTACGCTGCTCGCTATCCACCACCGATGGCAAGGTTTGATAAGTCTGACAATGCTGTGAAATGGCATTCATCACTTTATGACGTTCAGCAAAATGTTCTTCCGGTAAATAACGGCAATCAGAACGCGGATAGGTAATCAAACGATGGGTTTCATATAACCTCTGACAGGTATCCAACACGCTCTGTGCCGACATGCCAAAACGTTTTGCCGCATCAATCTGCAATGCTGACAACGAATAAGGCAAAGGCGCCGTTTCTTTCTCGCGCTTATCCACATATTCGGTCACTTCGGCAGGTTGATCGGTAATGCGTTTCACGACATTTTCGGCTAAGCCTAAAGACAGCACACGACCATCTTCATCTTGGTAGTCTTCACAAGCCTTACTTGGTTGCCAAAGGGCAGAAAAAAGTGCGGTCGGATTTTCAGACGTTTTTTCTTCTTTTACCCACGCCAACACTTCATAGAAATCTTTTGGCTGGAAATTTTCAATTTCCAAATCACGACGAACAATCAAACCTAATACGGGGGTCTGTACTCGCCCAACGGAAAGCACACCATCATACCCCGCTTGGCGACCGCGAATGGTATAAGCGCGGGTCATATTAATGCCATAAAGCCAATCGGCACGAGCACGTGCCAGTGCAGAGGTGGCTAATGGAATAAAATGACGATTCGGTTGGAGTTTTTGTACCGCTTTTTCCACCGCACTTGGGTTAAGATCGCTAATCAGACAACGCAAAATGCCATCACGTTTTTCCGCTGATAAATTGGCATAACTAAATACTTCATCCACCAACAACTGCCCTTCTCTATCCGGGTCACCTGCGTTAACTAAAACGTCGGCTTGATGAATGAGTTTTTCTACCACGGAAAGTTGTTTTTTGACTTCCTTTCGCGGTAACAGAATCCACTTTTCAGGAATGATGGGTAAATGTTCTAAACGCCATTGTTTGAATTTCGGATCGTAGGCATCGGGCTCTGCCTGCTCGAGCAAATGCCCCACGCACCAAGTCACAACATCATCATTGCCGCATTTAATAAAACCATCCCCCCGTTGATGAGGTTTTGGTAATACATCGGCAATAGCTCGCCCAAGACTGGGTTTCTCGGCAATAAACAGGCGCATAAGATTAGTCGATCTGACGACGACCTAAGAAAGAATGGGTTAAAGTGGTGCCATCCACAGTTTCTAATTCCCCTCCGACAGGGATCCCGTGAGCAATACGGCTCACTTTAATGTTATGTTGATGGCAAATTTCAGCAATATAATTGGCTGTGGCATCGCCTTCCACCGTTGGGTTCGTGGCTAAAATCACTTCGTGGAAAGATTCTTCTACCAGACGTTTTTGCAATAAATCCAAACCAATCTCTTTTGGACCAATACCATCTAAAGGCGATAAATGCCCCATTAAGACAAAATAACGCCCAGAAAACTGGCCGGTTTGCTCAATGGCTTGAATATCCGCCGGCATTTCCACCACGCAAAGCAAACCTGAATTTTGACGGCGAGGATTGTTACAAATATTGCACGTTTCCTCTTCGGTAAAATCACGACACTGCGAACAATGCCCAATTTTAGACATCGCTTCCGTTAATGCGCGTGCTAAATTCATCCCACCGCTACGATTGCGCTGTAAAAGATGATAAGCCATGCGCTGCGCTGATTTCGGGCCAACACCCGGCAAGCAACGAAGGTTTTCAATAAGATGTTCTAAAAGTGGACTGCTTTGCATAGTATTTATGATGGGAGAAAATGAATGGTGTGTGAACGTGTAAATTCACACACCCAATGAATTAAAATGGAAGCTTCATTCCTGGAGGTAATGGCATGCCTGCGGTCACAGAAGCCATTTTTTCTTTTTGCAATTCTTCTGCACGACGGACTGCATCGTTGAATGCTGCAGCGATTAAATCTTCCAACATTTCTTTGTCGTCTTCCATTAAAGAAGGATCGATCTCAATACGACGGCAGTTGTGCGCACCATTAATCGTGATTTTGACTAAACCTGCACCGCTTTCGCCTGTTACTTCTAATTGGGCAATTTCTTCCTGCATTTTTTGCATTTTTTCTTGCATTTGTTGGGCTTGTTTCATCAAGCCGCCTAAACCGCCTTTTCCAAACATTGGATTTTCCTTCTTAAATTAACTAAAACGAGCCGCATTTTAGCGAAAAAATTTGCCTTTGGGAACAGAGAAATTTATTATTCCATACTTCAAAACTTGGTCAAAAACGACCGCACTTTTATTTAGGATTACTGATGGAAACTCGTTATTACTTTATATTTACGGCAGCTATTATTTTGTTACAACTGCTGATTTATATTTTTAATAAAACGCTGATTTGGTGGCTGAACAAACCACTCTCCCAAAAGACGAGACGAGCAATCACCTTTACCAGCTTTTTGCTTCCTAATGTCTTGGTTATTTGCCATTTTTTAAAGCTTTTTACGGCATTTCGACTGATTGCTTTAATGCTCGCGCTACTCCTTTTTTCAGCCTTTGCGAGTATTGCCGTAGGATGTATTCACTTCCTTTTCCGAAAATCCAAATCCATCACCAAAATTGACCGCACTTTGCGCATTGCTTATCCCGTTTTATTTATTGGTATCATTGCCTTAAGTGTGTATAACGCCTATGTCACCCGTGTTATTCATTATGAAATCACGCTAGATAAGCCAATTAAACCGTTGCGAATTGGTATGGCTAGCGATCTCCATTTAGGCAAATTATTTGGTGGAAAAGAATTGGATAAACTGGCTGAGATTATGCAGCAAGAAAAGGTGGATATCATTTTACTGCCTGGCGATATTATGGACGATAACGTCAATGCCTATTTAGCCGAAAAAATGCAACCTCATCTGGCAAAACTCAAGGCGCCAATGGGTGTTTATGCCACACTAGGCAATCACGATTTATTTGGAGACCAAGATCGAATTGATCAAGAAATCCGCAAAGCAGGTATTACCGTATTAAGAGATGAAACATTAACGTTAAACAATGAATTAGTACTTATTGGACGAAACGATGATCTGACTCGCAATAGACCGAGTACCGAAATATTATTAAAACAAGTGAATACGAACTTACCGACTATTTTATTGGATCACCGCCCAACAGATATTGAAAAACATGCTTCACTCCCGCTTGATATTCAAGTTTCAGGGCATGCGCATAAAGGGCAAATATTCCCCGCCAGTTTAATCACGAAAATGATGTATCGTTTGGATTATGGTCATGAGAAAATTGGCAATCCACATGTATTTGTTACTTCTGGTTACGGTTTTTGGGGCATTCCAATGCGCTTAGGATCTCAATCAGAAGTAGTGATTATTGATGTAAAAGAGAAATAACAGATAATACTTGTAAAAATAATAAGTTATATCTAAAATCAAAAATGACTTGTTATTTGTTAAGGAGTATTCATAAATGAAAAGACATTTCTTAATTTCAGTGTTATCTGTACTATTAATTTCAGCCTGTGGCTCTGGGGGCGGTGGTTCTGAGAATCCTAATCCTGTAAATCCATCTCCAGAAACGCCCAAAGAAACCATCAGCAGTGAGGGGAAAAACTATATTGCTAATGTAAATTTTACATATCTCTCACAAAATCCTATTCAGTTTAATAATTCTGATAAACTTTCACAAATTACTGTTGAAGGAAAAACATTCGATCTTGTTGAAGTAAGTAAAGATGGAATAAGCCAAAGTGGTTGGTTACGTGTTATCGGTGGAAATATTCAAACAGGTCGAGATAATCTACCCGATAAAATTAGTAAAGTATCGGTTTATTCTTCAGATAACTTAGTGGTTGGATTACTTTCTTCCAATATTTCAAAGTGGCATGAGTATGCTTTTATTAATGGTAAATATACCGATGTACGCGATATGCCAAAAGGAAGTGCTACTTATTCTATTCGAGTGCCTATGTTTAGCCATACTAAACACACTGTTTCAGACTATTCGACTAGAGGAAAACTTAACGTCAATTTTGATAATAAAACTGTGAATGGTGCTATTGAAGTAAGTAACAGAGAAGAAAATAATAACACTCCTGAAACATTACAACTTAATGCAAAAATTAATGGCAGCTCATTTGCATCAGAAGAGCAAGATCCTGTTATTCTTAAAGGTGGCTTCTTTGGACCAAATGCAAATGAAATTGGTGGCATATTCAGAACAAAAGAAGTAAATAACAATACGTCTCCTCATATAGGAGCATTCGCTGGTAAAAAAGACTAAATTAGATAAACAAAAGAGCGGTCAAAAATGACCGCTCTTTTATTATCTACTAAATTTTAAGAACACACTACTTTCACCGCTAAGCCACCTTTCGATGTTTCGC
>NZ_CALJRX010000283.1 GCF_937976265.1 uncultured Haemophilus sp. | reverse complement strand
GACTGGGATTTAATTTGTGATAATACCGGCACTTGTAATATGGCGGGTTATCCGGAATATTATTCTGAGCATCCTGTTTCGATTTTATTTACTCGAAGTGCGGGTGAGAAAGCACCTGTGACCGCACAGTTGGCATTATTACGTGAAGATGTGGGTAATAAAACGGCTGAAATTATCTTAAATGGTCAATCACTCGGTGCAATCCAAAATATCTCAGAAGAGGGAATTGCAAAATTAAGTGAAAAACAAACCACAGAATTACTCACGGCGCTAAAAGGAAACGCAAGTATT
The DNA here is from genome assembly GCF_937976265.1 of uncultured Haemophilus sp. Taxonomy (GTDB): domain Bacteria; phylum Pseudomonadota; class Gammaproteobacteria; order Enterobacterales; family Pasteurellaceae; genus Haemophilus_D. The sequence continues at coordinate 3,105 of NZ_CALJRX010000283.1, read as the reverse complement.
GAAGTGGTGTTTGGTGAGTTTAAGGAAAAAGTCTCTGATAAAGGTGCTGCTGCCGCAATGCTCAAAATGGATGAGTTTCAACAACGTTTAAATACGCCTTCCGCACTTATTCGCCAAGGCAAAGAAAAACATGCGGTATTAGCGCCACAGGCTGCACCTAAAATTGATGTTGTCAGTGTGAAAAATCGCCAAACAACAGAGTTAAATCGAGGGGAAAAACAGTTTGATGCAGTATTGGCTTTATTACGTAAAAGTAATAGGACGAATAAAAACTCAGAAAATTACTGTTATGCACTTCATAAAGATGATGTATGGAATAAACAAATCACACTTTACCCGCTCACGAAAGGTAAAGTGCTAGCTGAAGCGATTTGTTTGGCAGGCTCTTATCAATCCACTTATTACTATGCCGTATTGGATGAAAAATTAAGCAAAGTTGAACAAGTGCTGGCAAACCAGTATAACTATGCTGATTATGATAAAAACACCCACATTTTAAAGGTAGAAGGATCATTTAAAGCTCGTGGTCTTGGAGATTGTTGGTCTGGGCAAGAAGCTGTATGGAATGGCAAAACCTTTATCCGTACTGAAGAACATACCTCTGGCTCTTGCAAAGGATTTGCGGGTGGAGCTTGGGGCGGATTACCGATTTTTGTAAGCGAGATGAACGTTAAATAAAAACCACTGCCCACTTGTAAGCGGGCAGATTTTCACGATTTTTTGCAAATCTTCTTTTAGGAATTGATAACATGAAAAAAGTTATTCTTCTCTCATTATTACCATTTACTGCAATGGCAGCTTCAACATCAATCAAAGGTATTGGAAACTACCAAGATTGGGATTTAGTATGTGATAACACGGGCACTTGTCGTATGGCAGGTTATCAAGAGAAAGGAGACGATCCAGTTTCTATTTTATTTACTCGCGCGGCAGGTGAAAATGCTGCAGTGGAAGGAAAGTTCACTATTTTACCATTCGGTGAAGCCGACCGTGATGTTCAAGTCGGTCAAGACATTGAAATTTGGTTAAACAGTACATCATTAGGCAAAGTCAAGCATATTTCTGACGACGAGCCAGATAAGCTGACTGAAGAGCAAACCAAGGCATTACTTAGCGGATTGAAAAAAGAGAGCGAAATTCGTCTCACCTATGGGAAAACCACGCTTAAAGTGTCAGACAAAGGCGCAGCAGCAGCCATGCTCAAAATGGATGAATTCCAACAACGATTAAATACCCCTTCCGCACTCATTCGCCAAGGTCAAGAAAAACATGCGGTATTAGCGCCAAAAGTTAAACCCAAAATTGATGCTGTTAGCGTGAACAACCGCAAAACAATAGAATTAAAACACGGTGAAAAACAATTTAATCATGTGCTAGCACTGTTACGTAAAGCTCACGATGGCTGCGTTGATGAAGACTTAGAAAGCCAATATATAACGATTTATCCGTTAACGCATAATAAGGTATTAGCTGAAGCGCTTTGTTTTAAAGGCGCTTATCAATACACTAATTACTATGCTGTACTCGATGACAAACTGAGCAAAGTAGAACAAGTCTTAGCGGAGCAGTACAACGAAGCAGGCTATGATGAAAAACAAGGTTATGCGTTTGTAAGAGGTTCTTACAAAGGTCGGGCATTAGGTGATTGTTGGGCTGGGCAAGAAGCTGTTTGGAATGGCAAAATCTTTATCCGTACTTCAGAGTGGACAACAGGCTCTTGTAAAGGGCTTCCCGGAGGTACGTGGCAGTTACCTATTTTTGTTAGTAACGTCATCGTCAAATAAACAAACAACACTTAATACAAGCGGTTAGATTTGACGAATTTTTGCAAATCTTCTTTTAGGAATTGATAACATGAAAAAATTTCTTCTTCTCTCATTATTACCATTTACTGCAATGGCTGCGCCATCGTTAAAAGGGTTTGAAAAGACTTATCAAGACTGGGATTTGATCTGTGATAATACTGGTACCTGTAATATGGCGGGTTATCAAGATGGTTCAGATTTGGTTTCACTTTTATTTAGGCGAGAAGCTGGTGAGAAAGCAGCAGTAAAATCTTCTTTAGCAATATCAGTAAATAACGAGAGCGATAAGGGCAAGCCTGTAGAAATTAGGCTCAATGGGAAATTGCTCAGTATCGTACCCAAAATGACCGATATTGATTCTAATGATAAACAAATCGCTGCACTCGATGATAAACAAACAGCTGCGTTATTAAAGGCCTTAAAAGAGAATACCAATATTGAATTCATTTCTGGTCAATTTAAAGGCAAATTGTCGAATGAAGGGGCAAAAGCCGCGATGCTTAAGATGGATGAATTTCAACAGCGTTTAAATACGCCATCAGCGTTAATTCGTCAAGGACAAGAGAAACATGCGGTATTAGCACCACAAGCCGCACCCAAAATTCAAGTTGCCTATATTAAAAACCCTAGCAAAACAGAATTAAAACGAGGCGAAAAACAATTTAATGCCGTATTAGCATTATTGCGTAAAAGCGCTAATAGTAGTGCAAGTGATGACTGTGCGTCTCTTCATGATGATTCTGAACAGAAGATAATTACACTTTATTCACTTACGCATGGAAAAGTTTTAGCTGAGGCAGCGTGTCTCAGTGATGGCGCATATTACACCGGCTATTATGCGGTTATGGACAATAAATTGAGCAAAGTAGAACAAGTATTGGAAAATCAATACACCTTTGCACGTTATGATGAGAAGCTTAATACTTTAATTGTAGAAGGATCATTTAAATCTGATGGCATTGGTTATAGCTGGTATGGCCACGAAGCAGCATGGAATGGCAAAACTTTCATCACTACAGCGGAATATACTTCTGGTTCTGGTAAAGGCTTTATAGGTAGTGCATGGGGTGGATTACCGACTTTTGTGAGTCAAATAACGGTTAAATAATTTATCTATTTAACCTTTAAAACCTGGAGTAACAAATGATTGACTATAAAATTAATGAACCGATTTCAGTCAAACAATTTATTGCACTGCTAAATAAAACAACGCTCGGGGCACGCCGTCCGTTAGAAGATGAAAAACGTGTTGCGGCAATGTTGCACCATGCGGATTTATTAGTGACCGCTTGGGATGGTG
>NZ_CALJRX010000282.1 GCF_937976265.1 uncultured Haemophilus sp. | reverse complement strand
CGTTATGTTCTTCGCGGATAAGCGCATTCTTCGCCAGTTGCTCAAAACGAGAATAAAGCAAGGAAAGATCGGCTCTATCAAGTTCTTCAGGTTGAATTTGCACACCAAAGCCAAATGCCCCTTCATAAAGTTGCTGTAATTTTTCTTGCGATATATAAGTGCCATCCCAAGGATCAATAAAAGCCACTTCATCTCTTACTTCAGCACGTAAAATGAGCTGTGTTGGGAAATTTACTGGGTAAATCGGCAAATCCAATACCTCGGCTAAATAAAGCACAATTGCCCCAAGCGTCACTGGCATTCCTTGACGATGCTCCAATACATAGGGCAAATACAAATTGCGTGCATAGAAATACTCTTCTGAGTCACAATGAAAGCCCCAATCACCATAAAAGATCTGCAATAATTGATGAATTTTAGCTTTATCATCCCATTCTTCTGGAATAGCTTGGCGAGCTTTACGCACTAAGCTTCCCACAAGCCCTCTTATACGAGGCTCATCAACTTGCTCTTTCTCACAAATGCTCAAATAAAAATGAGTCAGTTCAGCATACAAGGCTTTTTGATCGTATTTCATTATCGCTTCCAATATCCCAACGTTACGCGCTCATTGTCGCCATAATCCCGTATGGTTGCAACCCCTTGCCAATGATTTTGCCAGAAAATTGACCGCACTTCTTCACCCTGTTTCCAGCCGTGCTCTAGCAATAAATAACCGTTATCTTTTAAATGTACCGGCGCGTACTCAATAAGATGACGTAAATCAGCTAAACCGTTTTCACCCGCCACCAACGCCGAACGAGGCTCGAAACGCACATCACCTTGAAAAAGATGCTCATCGGTTTCATCAATATAAGGCGGATTACTGACGATAATATCAAACTGCCCTTCAACATGTTCAAACCAACGACTCTGTAAAAATTGCACCTTGAGCTGATTTTTTTCTGCATTGGATTGCGCTAATTTGACAACTTCTGGCATTAAATCCACACCGATGACATCTAATTGAATAGCCTTTTTTTGACAAATAGGAGAAAGCTCAGAAGCCAACGCCAACGCAATAGCGCCAGTGCCAGTGCCAAGGTCGAGAATACGAAAGTGCGGTGGATTTTCTTCCAGCTTTTCTAAGGCAATTTGCAATGCTTTTTCTACGAGAATTTCGGTATCGGGGCGAGGAATTAATGTTCCTTCAGATACATTTAAAGCTAAAGACCAGAATTCTTTTTCACCGAGGATATAAGCGATAGGTTCGCCTTTTGCTCTTCGAATTAAAAAATCTGATAACTTTTTCAATTCATATTCATTTAATTCTGACTCTGGAAATGCAAATATTTGAGCATTATTTTTTCCGGTTACATGGCTAAGCATCACATTAATGTCAGTTTTAGCATCTTCTTTTGGCATTACTTTCGAAAGAAGATCTAAAGCGGACTTAATCCATTGTTCATATGTCTGATTATATATTTTCACAGTTTCAAATATCTCTCTTACAATTTTAAAGTCATCAGTGATTAATGCACTATTAATACCAATAGATAAGTCTGAATAAGGTAAACGTATTCCTTGTTCAACTTGCAATGGTCGCATTGATAAAAAAACAGGTTGGCCATTAAGTTCTTCTTGAGAGTAGTAGTTGCTTAATTCTTTATTTAATATTTTATTAAAAACTCTTTTCCATTTTCGTGATTTTTTATGTCCATCTAATCCCGCATCATCTATAGAAAGAGCCTTAAAAGGTAAAATATCAACGGCAATAATCTTCAATTCAACAATTGGGTTATCATAAAAATCACTTAATATGACTTTATCGCCTATTTTTGATATTTCTACGCCCCTTAGCTGATGAAAAAGCTCACCAGAAAAAAAAGCCTTTTTATTTCCGACTATAATATTTGACAACACATAATTACTATCTAAATAAAGCTTAGCCAAATCTATTTTATAACTGAGATTATTTTCTGCTTTTTTAGGCCTAAACAGGAGTATGAGTAAGTAAATAATGAGACAAGCCCAAGAAATACGAAATAGGATATTATTAGTTTCGGAAGAAAAATTGGGGTGATTCAGAAGGAGCAAACAAACACAAAAAGAAATCCAAGAGATGTTAGCTAAAATATCGAAAACAATTCTAGGTGTTCCTTTAGCTTTACTCGTTTTGGAAACTACTTTGCTCGGATTTGAAGATTCATATAAATAAGAGGTAGTCTTTTCATATTTATATCGCCCAAAACTAAACTCTTTTGGATCATCAAAAAAACCTTTTGACCGAGTATCTTCAACCAGCATTACTAAACTCTTATAAAACAGGGCATCTTCTGATGCCCTAATTATTAATTACTCTCAGATAACGCCGCTAATTGATCAGCTTGATATTCAGTGATAAT
>NZ_CALJRX010000281.1 GCF_937976265.1 uncultured Haemophilus sp. | reverse complement strand
TTTTTCTGTTAGGGAAAGTTGCACTTCAAATGCGAATCCGCCGTCGTCTGAAAACCGATTCAGGTTTCAGACGACCTTTTGTGTTCAACCGATAATTTCAAAAAACTGCTGCATTACCTACAAATTTTTTTAGCCTACTTCATTAAGCGTGTGATCGAGAACCATTTTGACCAAACACGTTATCAAATTCATTGCTCTCTAAAATTTCTTTGATCTCCGCAACCTTGTCGTCATTCAAAACGACTTCACTGTATTGAGCAATGTATTCATTGAATTCAGCAGATTCAATGACATTATCCGGCATCATGGTTTGAAATTGGCAGTTACCTGAGAATACGACAATCGAGTAAAACAAACGCGGGCTTAAATCAAGCTGCCGCACCAATGCTTGAATATAATGTTGGTTCTGTGCCAAAGGATTAGGAAAAAGCATCTTGGTTCTATGGAATTTCTGCGTCCACATCCCGTTCCCGTTATCGCCCCAAATACGGCCTTGGTAATTCGGCGTCGATACGATAAAAATACCGAATCGTGAAACGTAAACATAATCAATTTGTTCATGCGTTCCTGAAATACGTATATCAAGATGGCGGAAAACATGATATGAATTTTCATCCAAGTAGCATTGAGCACGCACATTAACGGCAAAACGACTGATAAACCGTTTTACTGAATCTTGCTTACTGGCAAGCGCAGCCAAAATCAGTATCAGGCTATATCCCGCCATACCTGCTACACCATTCCCAAATATGAAATCAAAGTTCATGACAAATTTTCCGCAATATGAAATATTTATTTTTCGTAATAGGTTACACATTAATTTATGATAATGTATTTTAAAATTATAACCCAATTAGCATTTTTTACAATAAAAATACCGCTTATGCAAAATAAAAACCTTTTATCTTTAAAATTTGTTGTTTTTTGATTTCAGACACAATGGCAATCTTCCCAAATAGCCAAACTTTATTCATTATTTGGAATAGGCAAATAGGTATCCTTAAAAACAAAAAAGTCGTCTTAAATACATTCAGACGACATTAATACCACTTTAAAATACGATAGATCCTTACCAAAAGATTTACTTTATCCTATAAAAACCGTATTCAGTAAACAACCTTTATCACTGACTCAGGAAAGCAAAATTATGCGCAATAAAGGAATCATTTAAAACTTTTCTATAGCATTCGTTACCTAAAGATTCCGTTCTTCTCAAAATCATCCATAATGAAAAAATAAAAAGCACGGTAATCAACCGTGCTTTTTGTAAAGCAAAACTGCTTATTTGTTTTTGTGCGAACGAAGATAATCCAAGGTTTTGAGCTGGGCAATCGCAGCAGCTAAGGCTTTGTGCGCTTCAGCCAACGACTTATCGTCTTTAGCTTGAGAAATGCCGGTTTCCGCCGCTTTCTTGGCAGCTTCCGCACGCGCACGATCCATCTCGGAACTGCGTACGGCAACATCCGCCAACACAGTAAGTTGGTTGGGCTGCACTTCCAGCACCCCACCGGAAACGGCAACCATCACTTCTTCAGCTTCACCGGGCACGGTCAAACGCAACGCTCCGGGACGTACCAAACTCATAATCGGCTCGTGTCGCGGATAAATACCGAGCTCACCTTGAATAGTCGGAACCACTACAAAACTGGCTTCGCCTGAATAGATGTTCTGCTCGCTACTTACCACTTCAACTCGCATGACGCTCATGCCGACCTCCTTAGTTTAAGGTTTTCGCTTTCTCGACCGCTTCTTCGATACCGCCTACCATGTAGAAAGCTTGTTCAGGCAGATGGTCGTATTCACCGTTCAAGATAGCTTTAAAGCCGGCAATGGTGTCACGCAGCGATACATATTTGCCGTGAGAGCCGGTAAATACTTCGGCAACGTGGAACGGTTGCGACAAGAAGCGTTGGATCTTACGCGCGCGCATCACGGTCAGTTTATCTTCGTCTGACAATTCATCCATACCCAGAATGGCAATAATATCGCGCAATTCTT
>NZ_CALJRX010000280.1 GCF_937976265.1 uncultured Haemophilus sp. | reverse complement strand
TCCCGCCGACGTATACTATACCGCTGACTTAAATGACAGCGACGCACTGCTATTGACCGATATTCTCATTAGCGACTACCACTCCCTAATTTACATTTTTGACCAATATAACCGTCCTGTTGCTCTATTCCATTACGATCATGAAGATTTTGTAAGAAGTCATCCACAGCGCCACCAACAGTTACAGATTCTGCATCGTCGCCCGTTTAAGGCCGATAACGAAGATGCATTGTACAATTTGGATTGGTCAATGCTCAAGCAATACAGTCTGGATTTTGTACTGCACGAGAATATTGGATCAGACTTCTTAAAAACCTTGCTAGGCATTCCTCTTGATAAAAAAATTATTTTCTACGCACCAACTTTCCGCAAAGCTGGTGCAATGTCCTTACCGTTTGACCCTGATGCTTTGCTATCAAGCCTCAATGACGAATATGTCATTATTACCAAACTACATTACTTAAACCACTTGGATAAACGCTACGATAATGTCATTGATTGTACGGCATATTCTGATATTTCTGATTTGATGAAAATTACAGATATTTTAATCAGCGACTATTCGTCTTTAGTACTTGACTTTTCCCTGCTTAATAAACCAATTGTACTCTTCCAATACGATTATGAAGAGTATATGACACAGCGCGGTGTATATTTTGATTTTGGCGATTATTTGCCACCCGAACAGATTGTCAAAAGCAAAGAAGCTTTATATCAACTTGATTGGCAATGTTTAAACGGAGAGAACTGCAAAATTATAAATACCTTCTACCCTTTGGAAGATGGGCAATCTACTAAACGTATTGTTGATGCTTTAGCATTTGATTCAAGCTTAAGGCATAGCAAAGACATTATTTTCTTAGTGAATGAATTGAACCAAATCGGAGGGGTTCATACTTTCTTAAAAAACATGGCAAAGCATTACAAGCAAAAATACAATTCACGCATTTTTGTTATTGCCATTCGTGAATTTGCCGAAACCAACAGCGAATTCCACCAACTAGAAAGCCCATATATTGATTTTAAATTATCATCACAGTATCTAAATGGTGCATGTGCTAATATCCTACAAAATACAGATGGAATTGTAATTTCATTGCAATTCTCTGCTCATCTGCATTTCCAAAAATATTTGGAAAATGCAAAATCAATATTAATGTTCCACGGCGATGTAAAAGACGTTATTTCTCGTGAAATGTATGGTCCGCATTTAGGATGGCTCAACGAAGGTAAACTTTATAACTACCACCGTCTGTTGCTGCTTACACAATCTGCGGTGGATTTACTACGTCCACATTTAGTAGAAAAAGTACAAAACAAATTAGGCTATATGCACAACTCCATTGACGCACAATACCTTCCAATTCCTGCCCGTAACCTTTTACATACCGCTGTTATCAGCCGTCTGGATGCCGATAAAAACATTTTCAGCATGATTGATTTGGGTAAAGAAATTCTCAAGCAAAATGTTGATATTATCATCAACATTTATGGCGATGGTTCACTTAAAGATGAGTTTCAAACAGCCATAAAAGAGAGTGGATTGCAAAATATTCTTAAACTGCAAGGGTTTGAGAGTAACAAAGAAAAAATATTCACTAATAATGATTCTTTGCTACTGATGAGCAAATCTGAAGGATTTCCGCTTGTGGTGCTCGAGGCATACGCACATGGCCGCCCCGTAATTGCCTTTGACTCATTCACCGCCGCTAAAGAAATCATCAAACACGGGGAAACAGGCTATCTCACCGCATACGGCGATTACCCTGCAATAGTTGAAGCACTTAAACAAACCGAAAAACTATCTGTAGCTGCTATTCAAACTACTTTTGAATCATTCTCCAATGACAGCGTCTTTGCACAATGGGATAAACTGATTGTAGAACTTGATGCAGAAACTGCCGACGTATAAGGGAAACGCCATGAGCTTTTTAAACAAATTTTTGAGAAAAATCCAAAAAACAGGCAAATCCCCCCTCATCTCAATACTTGTGCCGTGTTACAACTCACGTGCTACCCTGCCTGCCACACTCAAATCCATTCAAGCGTCACAATACACCAATTTAGACGTGATGATTGTTGATGACGGACACTCCGTTACCGTAGAAGACATCGTGCAAGAGTTCAATGATCCACGCTTTCGCTATTTTTATAAAGACAATGAAGGCTTGGGTCTAACCCGCAATTTTGGCATTCGCCATGCAAAAGGAGAATACATATTCTTTTTGGATTCAGACGATCTGATTTATCCAGATGCATTGGGTAAGCTCCTCGCTTATGCAGAAACACATCAACTTGACTGCGTATCAGGCGTAACTGTACGCAAAGATTTTGAAACAGGTATCGAAAGTGAATGGTATCGCAACCTGTATAAATCCCCAAAAATCAGTACCTTTGCCAACCGCTTGTCTCAATTTGACGACATGTTATCCACTAATAAGCTCTACAAAGTGCAAATGCTCAAAGATTTGGTCATTTATTTTGAAACAGGGCTTTATGAAGATAAAGTATTTACTGCCAAACTTTACTCCAAGCTTGACCGCATTGGCTTGATTGATGCCCGTGTTTATGTTTGGTTTATTTATGGTAAGCAAACCAGTATCAGTACGTCAAAATCTGTCAGCAATTTTCAAGGGCGTATGGCTGCTATCAACAATCTATGGCAATATATTCCAGAGATGAGAAAACCTTATCAGATTGCTCTTTTTATGAACCATGATTTACTGATTTATCTGCGCGAATTTGTGTTTTACAACAAATCCGAAAAAGAAGAAATTTTTCAGACGGCCTTAGATTTTATCCAAACGCATAAAAAATATATTTACACACGCTTGGTTGCCAACAGCCTAAACCGAGCCTGCCTTGATGCACTAACTGTTGGTGACAAAGCTAAATTTATGTTTACTGCACAAATCTTGTCACAAACATTCCAAGACGAACTTAAAATTAAGCAGCGTGTTTGATTTAATATTTAACTTTAAGGAAATCGCAAATGAGATTTACAACACCATCTCATTTAAAAAATAAAAATCTTAACAACAGAACAGTTATTGGTATACGAACGCATAACTGGACAGAAGCTGAAGAATTATTATATATACAGTTACAACAACACTTCGATTTAGAAGATATTTTTATAGTAATTGACGAAACCAAAAATTTTGTCCAAACACCTGATAATATTCAAAAAATCTCTCTTAATAAAAATTATTTAAATCAAAATGACCTACTAGATAACCATCCTAATCCGAATGGATTAGGATGGTTATGTGGTGACTATTTTTATTATGCATTGGCTGACCATATTAATGCAGACTATTATTGGCTTATTGAGCCTGATGTAGCATTTACTTTTGACAATCTATCCGATTTTTTCATTAAATTTAAAATGGCTACACAAGATGCATTTTTACATAATTTTGCAAAAGCACCCCCTTCCTGGGCATGGACAGACCGTGCAAAAACTATTCATCATGATGTCTATCAAGCTTTTTTTCCATTAAGTCGCTTATCATTTAGAGCAATATCAGTCTGCAAACAAGAAAGACAGGCTGTAACTGCTTATTTTAAGAATAATAATATTGCATTAAGCCAATTTCCAAATGATGAATCTTTGGTTGCGACTGCTGTAGTAAAACATCAATTGGCAACTGAAAAATTAAATTATTTTTGTCCAAATAGTTTTAAATATTTTACATATCGAAATGCTATATTGGGAGATAATGCCAAGAACTTGTTGCCATCGAATCAAGTAATTCATCCTTTTAGACAACCTGAATATCTTGGAAAGATACTAGCTAAACAAATACGACCAACTGAACTTAATAAAAATATTTTTGAATTAATATCCAAATCTATTATTGATTTGAGAGATATTGATAAAATTATGACTCAAATTGAAAAAAAGGTTTTGTCGGAGATTCGCTTACAGCTAGAACACCATGCTGTTAATCAAAAACATTTTTTAAGCATTCAAAAAAAATTTGATAAAATAGCTAATTATTCAAATATTAAAAATATTAGCTACAAATCTTGGATTTGGAAAGGTAATACTTTGGTTTTAGATGCTAAACTTCATTCAAATAATCAAACATATACATTGGAATATATTTTTGAAAGTTACACTCTATCTTGTAATATTTTTTCTCGATCAGGGGATAATAAAATATTTGATATTCTTATAAAAAATTATCCTGATTTTAAAATAATTAGTAACAAGATATCTTTATTTTGCTACGATAATATTTTAAAAGTTACAGATGAAATAGTTGAAAATTCAATAGAAATATTTAATAGACTCCTTGAAAACATCATATTTATTAAATAATAAAGGCCTTATTTATGAATAACAATATTATAAATAAACCTACTAACAAAATTAAAAAATTGTGGGTAGCTAATAGCACATTATTTATCGAAGGTTTGGCTTATATACAAGGCTATAATTCTCCCGAATTTTCATATTTAAATAAATACTTGTGTCTTCTTAATATCCATACCAATGATATATTTGAATATGAATTAGGCAGTATTCGTACGCATGAGTTAAAAAATCAAACTTATCAAGGAAATATTTTTGATTATACTGCAGCAGGTACAGCAACTAAAGGTTTTAAAGGCATTCCAATTTCTGAGTTGGATAATGGTATTTATGAAATTCTTATCTCAGTCACTGCCACAGCGTTTGATAATAGAATGTATCAAGATTTACATCTTGATTTTAACTCTTTGGATAAACATTCAGCAGATAATTATTTTGAATATAGACTTTACCAACACAATGCTAAAACCTATTTAGTTAAAAGCAACATCATCGGTCGTGATGTACCTGCCGATAGCCACATTGCTTTAACTGCCGACTGGGTTAAGGGAACTGTATTCCATGTAGAAGGCGAATTTATTATACCTGGTGCGGACATTACTGAATTTAACCAAGCCAAATACTACCTAATTGCCCAAAAACCACTTACTCAACGTCAATATGTATTTGAATTGGGTCAGATTAAGAAAACAAATTTAGGCGAAAAAATCGGCAATCCATTTGGTGGTTACGATGCCTGTTACTTCGCTACATTGTCTTTAAAAGGCATTGACTCTTCTCATTTCGAGCTGGGTAGCTATGATTTGTATGTATCTTTGGCATATAAGAGTGAGATTTTTACAGCCAAGCTGAGTAAGCGCTTGGAGGTTATGCAGGGTGGTGTCCGTTCACTAACCAACTCATAAATCTTTATGCCGTCTGAAACTATGCTTTCATATCCGTTTTCAGATGGCCTCACTTCAAAATCAATAAGGAAAACACATGACCATTTTGGTTACCGGCGGTACCGGTTTTATCGGTTCTCATACCGCTATTTCGCTGATTGAAGCGGGCT
>NZ_CALJRX010000279.1 GCF_937976265.1 uncultured Haemophilus sp. | reverse complement strand
TGCGCGACAACAAAGTCCTTTCTGAAAAAGGCAAAAAAGAGTTGGAGAGATTACTCACTGTAGTAAAAACACATTTAAAGGTATAATGTTGCCAAATTTATATTTGGAAAATATCCTTTAAATATGAGACATACAAAGAAACTCATTACTCTTGCGGGAATTGCCGCATTTGTTACCTATCGGTTTTATCCGCCAACCTATCCGGTATATCCGAAGAGTGATCATTATGATCCTGATACACAAACTTTCTATAATGCAGAACCTCAACGCGCACCAATCAATGTTGCAAGTGCGCTTTGGGAAATGACATTTTATGAAAAAGATTTTCACCCGAAAAAACCATTGCCAACGGTCAAACCAAATTGGACCGAGTTATTAGCGCCAGCTGAACAGAGTCGATTTATGTGGTTTGGACATTCGACGCTACTTATGCGCATTGGCAATCAAACCATCATTACCGATCCACTTTTTGGAAATAGTGCTTCCCCTGTACCAATAATGATGCACCGTTTTCAACCACCTGTGGCAGAAATTGAAGAATTACCGCCTATAGATGTCGTGCTGCTTTCACATAGTCATTACGATCACTTAGAACAAGAAAGCATCGAGAAATTAATGAAAACGCAAAGTCATTTTGTGGTTTCTTTAGGAATGGGCGTAATTTTACAAAAATGGGGAATAGATGCGGCTAGAATTACTGAATTAGACTGGTGGCAAAGCACTGAACGAAATGGCGTAAAATATACTGCATTACCTGCAAGACATGATTCTAGCCGTGGTTTGTTTGATCATAACAAAGCATTATGGTCTGGTTTTTTAATAGAGCATAAGCGCGGCCAAAATGAAGAACGTTTTTACTTCCATGGTGATTCCGCCCAAGGTAAACATTTTGATGAAATTGCTAGTCGTGTTGGCAAAATTGATATTGCGTTTATCGAGAACGGACAATATGACGAAAGATGGCCCAATAACCATCTTTTCCCTGAGCAAACCGCACAACTCGCAGCCAAACTACAGCCAACAAGATTTATGCCCATTCACTGGGGAGCTTATCCTCTCGCCTTGCATACGTGGAATGAGCCTGTTCTTAAAAGCGTACCAATGGCAAGAACACTGGGAGTGAATACACTTACGCCATTGTTAGGACAAGTATTTGACGTAAATACAAAAACAGAAGATTGGTTTACCCAAGAATAATCATAACCTTTGGCTATATGAAATAAGCTTTTCTTCTTTTTCTTATTTAAGTTAGAAAGGTATTATCAAGCGGAAATTTATGATTTATCCCTTAGGAGTAGTTTATGTCTCAATTTAAAATTCACACCATTGAATCAGCACCTGAAGCAGCACAAGAAGCCTTAAAAGCCGTACAAAATGCCAATGGTTTTATTCCAAATTTAATTGGTGTTCTCGCGAATGCTCCTACTGCACTTGAAACTTATCGCACAGTGGGCGGCATTAATGGTCGTAACAGCTTAACGGCAACCGAACGCGAAGTGGTGCAAATTACTGCTGCGGTAGTCAATGGCTGTGGTTTCTGTGTAGCAGGCCACACGAAGATCGCTTTAAAAGTATTAAAACTTGAAGAAGAGCTTGTAAACCAAATTCGTGCGACAGCTCGTATTGAAAGTGATAAAAAACTGGATACGTTAGCGCGTTTCACCCTTGCTGTTATTTTGCAAAAAGCAAAATTAACGGAAGCGCAGCTTAAAGCGTTCTTTGATGCAGGTTATACTCAAGAAAATGCCATTGATGTGATTTTAGGTGTCAGCCTCGCCACATTATGTAACTATGTGAACAACATCGCTGAAACCCCAATCAACCCTGAATTACAAGCATTTGCATAATCAAGCCAATTAAAAGAGCGGTCAAAAATGACCGCTCTTTTTTATTCCTTCACAAATTGTTTAATTTGATCTGAATTCAAATGACCTGGCTGCGCTTTGATAAGATTTAAATCCTTATCCAATAGCAAATTAAACGGATAGCCTAACACATTAGCACGTTTAATAATTTCACCCTTTTCATCCAATAATACGGTGATATTTTTATAGTCCAAGCCTTTATACCAATTGATAAATTTTTGGCTATTTTGTTCGTTCTTTTGTCCAGGTGAGGCGATCGTAATCACATTAAAATTAAGATTTTTTTCTGCACTAAGATCATCAATTTCCGCTAAGCCTGCTAAGCAAATTGAACACCAAGATGCCCACATTTTGATATAAATCGGTTTGCCTTGATATTGTGATAAGGTGACGGTTTGATTATCCAACGTTTTCAAGGGAATATCCGCCAAAGACACCTTCTCTTGTGCAAAACTCAATGGACTCAAAAACAATAAAAGTGCGGTCAATATTTTGCTCATTTTACCCTCTTATTTCACAAAGGGAATCAAATCGCCATAGCCTTGTTTTTCCATTTCATCTAATGGAATAAACTTAATCGATGCGCTATTGATGCAATAACGTAATCCACCTTTATCACGCGGACCATCATCAAACACATGGCCTAAATGGGCATGACCACTGCGACTTAACACCTCAATACGAGTCATATTAAAGCTATTATCTCTTTGATACTCCGCCACTTCAGCGGCAATCGGTTTGGTAAAACTTGGCCAGCCACAACCGGATTCAAATTTATCTTTGGAGGAAAATAACGGTTCTCCGGTGGTGATATCCACATAAATACCTGGGGCAAAATTATCCCAATATTCGTTACTAAAAGAACGTTCAGTATGTTTGCCTTGCGTCACATCATATTGAAGTGCGGTCAATTTTTGCT
>NZ_CALJRX010000278.1 GCF_937976265.1 uncultured Haemophilus sp. | reverse complement strand
TGCAATCAAGCGTATGGCCAAAAGAAATGTTAGAACAATATCAACATATTCTTTAATGGAAAGAGAAAATAAAAAGTGCGGTGAATTTCACCGCACTTTGGTTTTTAGGAAATTAATTAATCTTGTAATGCACCACTGTTAAACATTGGCAATCCCATTGTTTTTAAGCTGTCACGATAAATACCCAGTAAGTCTTTCTCCGTAATTTTTTGTAATTGATCTAACGGTTTATCTAACGCAGCGACGGTTTCAATCACAAGGCCTTGTGGACCGGATTCTTGCGTCGCAATTTCAAATAACGCTTGTCCACGACGAACATGACTACCCGAGCTAATCAACACGGCATGTTTGATTTTGTGTTTTGCTAAAGAGTAACGAGAGAAAAGTGCATTTTCGACGGTTGAACGCGCATAGTTATCCGAATAAATACGGCTTGCATCAATGCCTTTCTCAATCAACCATTGCTTCATCAAATCCCCTTCGGTTTTATTGTTTTGTGGCACACCGCCTGTCACAATAATTAACGCATCTGGATTTTGATTCGCAATTTCTAAGGTTTTCTCTAAACGTTGCACCAAAATATCATGCATGCTGCCATCTGGGTTTAAAGCGTAACCCAATGTAATAATCGCCGATTGCGCCGGTAACTTGGTTTCGAGTTTATCGGTAATTGGCTGATTAGCCGCTTTATCAATCACTGCAAAGACTTTTTCTAATTTGCTCGCACTTTCTGGGGAAAGTTGTTTTAAGCGATCTAAATGTTTTGTTGTTTCTGCTTGATTGCCTTTAAAACGATTCCACGCAGCCAAGTAAGTGTGTGCTTTCACATCATCTGGCGCCACATCAAGCACTTTTTGGTAAAGCTCAATGGCTTTATCTGTATTACCGTTATAAATATTGGCATTCGCTGCACCAAACAAAAAATCCACACGATAAGGCTCAAGCTTGTACGCTTCTAATAAAAGATCCGCAATACGCTCCATATTGGAAGGAAGTTTCGCGGTAAAACCTGCATTTGAAACACGAGCCGGTGAGTTTTGGATTTTCACCGCTTGTTCAAGAAGCTCATCCACAACCTGTCTTTGTGTAAGAAGTTGTTGGTAATTTAATTGCGGCTCAAGTACTTTCACTTCTGCCGTGCTGGCAAAGCTGTTTGCTGCAAGAGATGAAAGCACAGCAAGTAAAGAAACCTTGAAGATTTTTTGCATAATAGATTCTCCATATTGGATTGAGTTATAAAAAGAGCGGTCACTTTTTTATCAGTTTCCGCTCTTGTCACTAAGCTTGATTCATCGACATACACAATAACGTCAATGGATGGATACAAGTCACGTTAGATGACATATCGATCTGCCATTTACAAGTTTGGCATTCAGAGATCACGTAATCAAATCCGCCTGCATTGATGTTATCGAATAAGTTTTTACCGATAGATTGGGAAACCTCGTAGTTTTCTTCTTTGAAACCGTATGTCCCTGCGATACCACAACATTGTGATGGTAACATCACTACTTCTAAACCTGGAATTTGTTTTAACACTTCCAAGGTGTATGGTGCCCAACCCGCTTTATCCACGTGACATGCAGTGTGATAAGCTACACGCAATTTCAATGGTTTAAGCGGTAAGGTTTTACCTTCTTTAAAGAGTCGATATAAGAATGGTGTCACCATGTGAATATGCGGACGAACTTTCGCATTGTCGATACCTAAAATATGATGATATTCATCACGTAAATTTAGGGAACAACTTGATGCTTCACTGATCACATCCAAGCCATTTTCATCCACCATTTTACTGATGTAATCAGTGTTAAATTGCGCGATTTTCTTCGCACGTTCTGGGAATTGGTTTACGCTTAATGGCAAGCCACAGCATTTTTCTTTTTCCAATAACACCACGCCAATGTCCATAGCATTGAACACTTGAATAAATTCTTTACCCAATTGTGGATTATTGTAGTTCACATAACAACCGTGATAATACGCCACTTTGCGTTCGAATTTTTGTTGGCTTTCCACCATTTTTTTCATATACCAGCTGCGGAACGTACCAAAGGAATATTTTGGTAACGTACGATGACGGCTGATTTTTAACGCTTTTTCCAACACAAATTTGGTTGCTTTCAAACCCGTGATCGTATTTACAATCGGTGCAAGTGGCGTGTTAATTGAACCCATAATATCGGTGTTACTTAAAATCGCATCACGTAATTTTTGCACTGCCGGTTTGTGTTGTTGAGCAAGATATTTGTTTCTTGCGCGAACGATAATATCCCCGATTTTCACATCAGACGGACACGCAATTTCACAACGTTTACAGTTAGTACAGTATTTCAATGCTTCATCATAAAGCTCAGCTGATTTTAAGCGTAAACGCTCACCATCTGGGCCTGATTGTTTTGGACCTGGATAGTTTGGATTTTGACGCGAAACCGGACATACCGCTGTACAAGCCGTACATTTAATACAGCTCTCAAAGCTTTCATCAAAGGCATGATGGTGTTGTGGTGCATTAAGGGATTGTTTTGCATTTTCAATTAATTGTTGAATGTTCATAACGCCTCCTTAATGTGTGTTGTGAAGAATTTCATCCGCAACAGCAAGCGCTGTTACCACTGCCACGCCTGAACCACAACCAAGTTCTAACGCATTGAAACCACCAATCACATTACCCACCGCATATAAATTCGTTAAAAATTGACCGCTCTTTTGCACTTGGCATTGCGCATTAATCGCCACGCCCGCAGATTGATACGGTTGTGGATTAGAGAAACGATGATCTGTCCAAGTAAAACGATCGGTATCTTTAAAGCCTTCTACACCGATAATGTCAGAATGAAATACAGGCTCGTAGATTTTATCGAATTCAGAGACTAAACCTTTACTGAAGAAGCTGCCTGACGCTAAGACAAAATGCTCTGCCGTGATTTCTTCCTCTTCGTGCAAGCGAGTTTGAATGGCGCGAACTTTGTTACCATGAAAATGCGCTTTTAATGCACTATCACCATTCATCATGAGTCCGCCTAATTTCTCAAAACGATGGCGTAATTGAATACGTTGACGCATACCTAATAAAGAAGGCGGTAAAGTTGGTAATTCAAATAATGGTAAGCCAGTTGCTTTACGAAGTGACTCCATAAACTCTTGATTTTCTAGGCCGAAACAAGCTGGTAAGAAAATCGCTTCTGTACCTTTCGCGGCTTCTTTCATTTCAGCCACAAGATCATCAAATTTCAGTTTATATTCTAAAACTTGCGCAATATTCACACTGCGGAATTCGCGCGAATTTGCACGTAACTGATCTAATTCTGGAATATTTAAAAAGCCCGTTTTCACTTCACAATGAGCAAATTGTGGATTCAGTGTAAGGTTAGCCGCCAATAATTCTGGTTGGAAATCGTGATAGCCTTCAATGCCTAAAACCGCAATTTTTTTATACGGGAATGGCGTTTCGCCTTGTACGGTTGGCACACTATTTGGTGAAAGCCATGCACCACGTAAGCTCCCTAAACCCGTTACGCGAAGATGATTTTCGGCACTTGAGCCAATTAAATCTAAATTCAACGATTCCGCTAATTTTTCGAAATCTTGCGCTTTCGCTAATACACGTTCAGCCCCCATAATGCTATAAGGGTGTTGCGGTAATTGAGCGGAAAGTGCGGTCAAATTTTCAGGAATATTTTTAACAAACGCACCATTTGGTAAACGGCTTAATAAATCCAATGAGCCAGATGCAAAATCAATCGCCGCTTGGCCGTTATTAATAATGACACAACGTTTGCCTTGTTCTTGTAGGGCGATGCCGCAAGTTAAACCTGCAAGGCCGCCACCAATAATCACTACATCAAAATTCATTGTTATCCGTCCCTTGCTGTTTGTCAGTTTCAAGCGGTTGAACATCGTTTAAGCCCAACACACTGCCATACATCCATGAAGTAAATTCGGCTTCACGAATCGCTTCACCCCATGCAATAGGCTCAATACCGCGCCAACGCTCTTCCATAAAGGAGGTTAATTGTATGGTGGATTGACGAGGTGTTGCCACTTCAAAACGGTTCATTAAGCCCGCCGCACGGCATGCGCAAAGCTCAGCTTGGCAAGTCCCCATACCCACACGAGTACGGCGACGTAAATCCACTAAGTTATTCACATTTAATTCATCAACAGCATAACGGACTTCACCTGCTGTCACCGCTTCACATTCGCACACCATTGAACGATCAAGACGTTCTTTATCTAATAAACGAGTTGCACGAGAACCATGACGATACACCGCTGAATAACGAATCGTACTTGGAAGTGAAATGACTTTCTGATTGGTTTCTGCACGGCTTTCACTTGAACCCGGTAATGGACGCTCTGCAGTTGTACAACGTGCTGTTTTATTGAGTTTTTTACAAACAAGATCCGTTGCCCATTCAGCCATTAAGCGATAAGTCATTAATTTACCGCCAGTGATAGTGATAAAGCCGTCTAAGCCGTCACGTTCTGCGTGGTCAAGTAACACGATACCACGGCTTACGTTACGACCAGATGGGTCATCATCTGTCGCCACTAACGGACGCACACCGGCATAAGCACGTAATACACGAGTATGACGCAAGCTTGGTGCGAGTTTTTCCCCTTCACGGAAAAGGATATCCACTTCTTCTGGAGTGACTTCCATGTTATCAATTTGATCGTAAGGAATACGGCTAGAAGTTGTACCAATAACACAAATGGTATCACCCGGCACAAGAATGTCCGCATCTGCCGGTTTACGACAACGGTTAATGACCATTTTGTTGATGCGGTGCCCCATGACAAGTAATGCGCCTTTGGCTGGGAACATTTTGATTTTAAGATCCGCATATTCTGCAATACCTTGTCCCCAAATACCGCCTGCATTGACGACTAATGGTGCAAAGAATTTGCGATTTACGCGATTTTTGTGATCGTAAACATCCACACCAATCACTTTACCACCTTCGCGAATTAAATTTTTCACTTCGCAATAAGTGAACATTTTCGCGCCATTTTCGGTCGCATCCATCACATTAGAAGCCGTCAAACGGAAAGGATCGATTGAACCATCTGGCACAACAACAGCACCCACTAAATCTGGGTTTACTGATGGTTCCATAATCTGGGCAAGTTTAGGATCAATGGCGACAGCCTCAATACCGGATTTGGTACAACTTTCGATGAACGTTTTTTGATAATCAAGGGAATCTTCAGGTAAGGTGATAAATAAACCTTCCGTTTCATCCACACAGTGACGAGCGATATTGCGCAGAATTTTATTTTCTTTAATACATTCTTCTGCTGATTCCTGATCGTTTACCGCATAACGCGCACCACTATGTAACAACCCGTGATTACGGCCTGTCGCGCCTGTCGCAATATCACGACGCTCTAATAAAATACAGTTAATTCCACGCAATGCGCAGTCACGAGCAATCCCCGCACCTGTTGCACCGCCACCAATGATAATCACATCCGTCGAGATAGGTGAAAAATCACCCACATCACGATACATATTAGGCGATAATCCCATTGTTACCCCCAAAGCCAAAATATTAATAAAAAGAAACGTAAAAACTGTTGCAAATTCCATGGTTATTGTATGGGAGAGCGGTTAAATTCACAACATTATGAGCGAAAAAGAAAGCTGTTTTGTGAGATAGATCACACAATTTTCGAATTCGCTCATTTGTTAAAAAATATTTTGTGAAATGCATCACATTTTTGAATTATTTCTCTTTTTAATTTCTATTTTTATTTTATCATGCACGCTATCCCCATTATCGGGGTGGACTCATAATTAAAATGATTTTGGAGAGAAATTATGTTTGGACCATTTAAACCCGCGCCGCATATTGCGGAACTTCCAGCGGAGAAAATTGATTCCACGTATAAACGCTTACGTTGGCAAGTGTTTGCAGGGATCTTCTTTGGTTATGCCGCTTACTATTTTGTACGTGCAAACTTTGACTTAGCACAACCCGGTTTAATTCAACAGGGCTTGTACACAAAAGCGCAACTAGGTGTTATCGGCTCAGCGGCTGGTCTTGCCTACGGTTTATCTAAGTTCGTAATGGCAGGTATGTCTGACCGTTCGAACCCTCGCGTATTCTTACCATTTGGTTTATTGCTTTCTGGTCTTTGTATGACCATGATGGGTTTATTCCCATGGGCAACTTCAGGCATTGCCATCATGTGGTTAATGATCTTCTTAAATGGTTGGTTCCAAGGTATGGGTTGGCCTCCATGTGGTCGTACAATGGTACACTGGTGGTCTAAATCAGAACGCGGTACTATCGTATCTATCTGGAATACCGCGCACAACATCGGTGGTATGATGCCGGGTGCAATGGTGCTATTGGCAAGTGCCGTATTCTTCAGCACTCATGGTATCGAAGCACAAGCAAAAGACATTTGGCAACAATCCCTCTACTATCCGGGTATTGCAGCAATGATCTGTGCAATTCCAGTTTACTTCGTCATGCGTGATACTCCGCAATCTTGTGGTTTACCATCAATCGAAAAATGGCGTAATGACTACCCAGATGACTATAACGAAAAAACTTACGAAAACGATTTAAGTACAAAAGAAATCTTCGTAACTTATGTATTGAAAAACAAATTGTTATGGTACATCGCGATTGCTAACGTATTCGTATACTTAATCCGCTACGGCGTATTAAAATGGTCTCCAGTTTACTTAAGTGAAGTAAAACACTTCAACATCAAAGGTACCGCATGGGCATACACCATTTATGAATTAGCAGCGGTTCCAGGTACATTACTTTGTGGTTGGGTATCTGACCATGTATTCAAAGGTAAACGTGGTTTAACCGGTTTCATCTTCATGATCTTAACTACAGCAGCTGTAGTGGCATACTGGATGAACCCAGCTACACCAGAAGCAGAACTTGCAAACTATGCAGCTTGGTATGAAAACCCATATCAATTAACTGACTTCATCTTAATGACCTTAATCGGCTTCTTAATCTACGGCCCAGTAATGTTAATCGGCTTACACGCTCTTGAGCTTGCACCGAAAAAAGCAGCAGGTACAGCTGCAGGTTTCACCGGTTTATTCGGTTACTTAGGTGGTACTGTGTCAGCTTCAGTTGTTATCGGTTGGGCAGCAGAACACTACGGCTGGGACGGCGGTTTCTACGTCATGATCGGCGGTGGTATCTTAGCGGTGTTATTACTCTTCATCGTAATGGTTGAAGAAGGTAAACATAAAGCCAAATTAGGCGATACCTACGGTAAATAATCTATAAATTAAAGGCGACAGGCGAAGGCTTGCCGCCTTTTTTATTACAAAAAACAACTGAATTTTTAACCGCACTTTAAAAGGAGATAATGTGATGAAATTGAATAAATTAACCATTATGTTAGGCGCGGCAATTATGGCAAATGTAGCATTAGCAAATCAAACTTGTGAAGCACCCTATCGTTCAGCACTCCCCGCTTATACTTATAAATTAGACAAGGTGCTCGAAGTCAACGGACGTCAAGGCATTACCACTGATGGTCAATATTTATATGTATCAGGCAGTAAAACCCTATCTAAATATGATATGGATGGAAAACTGATTAAAGAAAATAAAGATCCTTTTGTCGGCTACCAAAAGGAAGCCAATCACATTGGCGACATTGATATCTACAACAATGAACTTTATGTTTCCTCTGAATGGTTTGATGCTGGCGTAGGTAAAAATATTCAAATTGCGATTCACGATCCCGAAACCCTCGCGTTAAAAAGATCAGTTGATTTTAATCCTGAGTCAGGTCAAGTCGAAGTTTCCGGCATCACCGTAGATACCGTTCACAATTCAGTTTGGATGGCATCTTGGGTGGGAGAGGAAAGTGGCCGCTATTTATATGAATATGATCTTTCAACCGGCAAATATAAACGTAAAGTACATTTACAACCTGTTCCACAATGGATTCAAGGGGTTTATGCCTACAATGGCGATCTCTATGTCACCGCTGATGACGGTACGGCAGATGAAAAAGAACCCGATCATATTTATCGTGTAGAAATCTCAGATAAAAATAATGAAGCTCGCGTTGTTTTAGAAAAAACATTAGATGATATTCGAGATGTTGGCGAAGTCGAAGGCTTGAATATTAATCCGAAAACCAAACAACTACTTGTCCATGCAAACCGAGGCAAACAAATTGTGTTAGGGATGCCAAAAGGATTTTATCCAGGATATGACCGTGAAATTAGCGAAATCTATTTTTACGACATGAAACCAAGATGTAATAAGTAAATCAAGGAGAACACACAATGAAACTCAAAACTTTAGCGCTTTCTTTATTAGCTGCAGGCGTACTTGCAGGATGTAGCGCACACTCTTCTGTGGACACTATGAAATCAGACAAAATTATCATTGCTCACCGTGGTGCAAGTGGTTACTTACCAGAGCATACGCTTGAATCTAAAGCGCTTGCATTTGCACAACACGCAGACTACTTAGAACAAGACTTAGCGATGACAAAAGATGGTCGTTTAGTTGTTATCCATGACCACTTCTTAGACGGTTTAACTGACGTGGCGAAAAAATTCCCAAATCGTCATCGTAAAGATGGTCGTTACTATGTCATCGACTTCACCTTAAAAGAAATTCAAAGTTTAGAAATGACTGAAAACTTTGAAACCAAAGATGGAAAACAAGTTGCAGTATATCCAGGCCGTTTCCCAATTTGGAAATCCCACTTCAAAATCCATACTTTTGAAGATGAGTTAGAATTCATCCAAGGTTTAGAAAAATCGACTGGTAAAAAAGTGGGTATCTACCCTGAAATCAAAGCCCCTTGGTTCCACCACCAAAATGGCAAAGACATTGCAGTTGAAACCCTTAAAGTGTTGAAAAAATACGGTTACGACAAGAAATCTGACATGGTTTACTTACAAACCTTCGACTTCAATGAGTTAAAACGTATTAAAAACGAATTGCTACCAAAAATGGGCATGGATTTAAAACTTGTTCAATTAGTGGCATACACCGACTGGCATGAAACTGAAGAAAAAGATGCGAAAGGCAAATGGGTGAACTACGATTACGATTGGATGTTCAAACCAGGTGCAATGGCAGAAGTGGTGAAATATGCTGACGGCGTTGGCCCAGGCTGGTACATGTTAGTGGATAAAGAAAAATCTAAACCAGGCAACATCGTGTACACCCCATTAGTGAAAGAACTCGCACAATACAAAGTGGAATTACACCCATACACTGTACGTAAAGATGCGTTACCTGAATTCTTCACTGACGTAAATCAAATGTACGATGCATTATTTAATAAATCTGGTGCAACCGGTGTATTCACCGACTTCCCAGATACTGGCGTTGAGTTTTTGAAAAAACAAAAATAATACGTAAGTAAAAGTAATAAAAGAGCGGTCAAAATTCGGTTTGATTTTTGACCGCTTTTCTTAATATCTATAAATGTCCTAAAACATAAACTACTCCCATGAACTTTCTATAGTCATTAGTTTTTATTGCCCTTAATTTCTTTGCTATTTTCAGTCTCTTTACTGACATCCGCTTTTTTATTATCATCAAGTCCTTTATCGTTATTAGGTAAACCTCTTTTCATAAATTTAATATCTTCAGATGTTAAGCTTAAGCACCTAGAGAAATCTAAATTTTGAGCGTTAGTCTTCTGATTATCTGTCGTTTCAAAATCATGCGGGCAGATTACTCTTATATTTCCGATATTAAAAATAAGATACCCATTGATATAAGTATAAGTTCTTTCATTAATAGTTCTCACGCGTTTTTTGTATTTATTACTTTCTATCAACTCTAGAAAATCTCCGTTTTTCAAAAGGTACCATCCGCTTTGTGATGGGCTTTGAGCAATTCCTGTAGGTTTTAATATCATTCTTTGTAACTTAAATCCATTTCCCACGGTAGCTAGAGTTATAAATAATAGGATATAAATCATACCTAAAGCA
>NZ_CALJRX010000277.1 GCF_937976265.1 uncultured Haemophilus sp. | reverse complement strand
GCTGTCCCCTGAGCAATCACTTGGCCACCGTGCACGCCTGCGCCTGGGCCAATATCAATAATATGATCGGCTTCTCGAATGGCATCTTCATCATGTTCAACGACGATCACGGTGTTGCCCAAATTACGCAAGTGAATCAGCGTATTTAACAGACGCTCATTATCGCGTTGGTGCAAACCGATAGAAGGCTCATCCAATACATACATGACACCCACTAAGCCCGCACCAATCTGACTCGCAAGACGAATACGTTGCGCTTCACCGCCCGAAAGGGTCTCGGCTGAGCGAGAGAGGGAAAGATAATTCAACCCCACATTCACTAAAAATTCTAACCGCTCTTTGATCTCTTTCAGGATTTTTTCCGCAATTTGTGCTTTTTGACCGGTTAAAGTAAGCCCTTGGAAAAACTCAAGGCTTTCACCAATGCTTTTCTCTGAAATTTGTGGCAAGTTAACGTTACCGATATACACGTTGCGAGCTTCTGGACGAAGACGCGAGCCGCCACAATCTGCACAAGGGCGGTTACTGATGTTTTTCGCCAATTCTTCGCGCACAGACATAGATTCCGTTTCTTTATAACGGCGCGCCATATTATTCAAAATCCCTTCAAAAGGATGTTTGCGGATCACCACATCGCCACGGTCGTTCATATATTGGAATTCAATTTCTTCCTTGCCTGAACCGTGCATCACAATATCTTTAATTTTTTGAGGCAAATCTTCGTATGGCGTTTCAATATCAAATTTATAATGTTTCGCTAACGAGGTAAGCATTTGATAGTAATAGAAATTGCGACGATCCCATCCTTTCACCGCACCACCTGCGAGGGAAATGCTTTCATTTTGCACCACTCGGCTTTCATCAAAGAACTGCTGAACACCTAAGCCATCACAAGTCGGACACGCCCCTGCTGGGTTATTAAATGAGAATAAGCGAGGCTCTAATTCCGGTACGGAATAACCACAATGCGGACAAGCAAAGTTTGCCGAGAAAACTAATTCTTCAGCCTTAGGATTATCCATATCTGCCACAACTGCTGCACCACCAGAAAGCTCTAAAGCTGTCTCAAAGGATTCGGCCAAACGTGTAGCTAAATCTGACCGCACTTTAAAGCGATCCACCACCACTTCAAT
>NZ_CALJRX010000276.1 GCF_937976265.1 uncultured Haemophilus sp. | reverse complement strand
CCAATATTCGCAACCACTTCAACTTTATGACCATCTAGGGTCACTGCAGGCAAATCTTTTAATTTTGCTAATTCTGCTTTTTCTTCAGCAAGTTTTGCTTCTAGTGTTTTTAATTCATCGATTTCAGCTTGAGTCGGATTCACGTAAACACGGTTGTTCACGGCATCTAAAATAAGATAATCACCGGTATTCACTCGTGCGGTAACATCATTTGTCCCAACAATGGCCGGCAATTCAAGTGAACGAGCCATAATTGAGGTGTGAGATGTTCTACCACCAATATCAGTGATAAAACCTAATACTTTTTCTAAGTTTAATTGGGCGGTTTCTGATGGGGTTAAATCGTAAGCCACAAGGATAGACTCTTCGGCAATATCACCAAGATCGACGATGTGCATACCTAAAATATTTTTGATTAAACGATTACCGATATCACGAATATCACCCGCACGCTCTTTTAAGTATTCGTCATCAATTTCAGACAACATTTCCACTTGTTGATCGATGATTTTACTTGCTGCCACACTCGCATTCACTTTGTGTGAACGAAGATAATCAAGAATTTCTTCTTCTAACTCTTCATCCTCAAGGATCATTAAATGGCCTTCAAAGATGGCCGCTTTTTCTTCCCCTAAAGATTTTAATGCGCGTTGATGAATAGAATTAAGTTGCTCAACGGCGGCTTCACGGCCCGCATAAAAACGAGCAACTTCTGAGTCGATTTGATCTTCTGAAATTTTTTGGAAATCCAGGACAATTTTTTCTTCTTTTAATACTAAAGCTTTACCAAAAACGATTCCTGGTGATGCTGGGATACCTGTAATCATAATTTTACATTCCGAAATAATTTATTAAAGGCTAAATAAACAATAGCCACAGAATAAAAATCCTGTGGCTATCGTCAATTATTCTAAAGTAGGAATTAATGCTACTAAATGTTCAACAGCTTGTTGCTCGTCTTCACCTTCCGCCGAGATGGTGATTACAGTTCCTTGCGTCAAACCTAAGGTTTGTAGCTTAAATAAACTTTTCGCACTTGCACTTTTTCCACCAGAAGTGACGGTTACATCAGAAGCAAACGCTTTCGCTTCTTTAACAAATTGCGCCGCTGGACGGGTGTGTAAACCATTAGGGGCTGTAATTTCTACATCTTTTGAGAACATAATGTTACCTCTATTTAGTAATAGTAAAATTTAAGCAATTTAATCTATAAATTGTTGGTAGTATCGCTATTAAATGCCCAATAATCAAGGCAAAACACAAAAAAAATTGAGCTACATCACAAAATGTATACCTAATTTGAGTAAAAGATATACTACACAGAAAAATGGCGTTGTGATTTCGTCTCACTCAAGCTTTCAATGAGGCGATGATAATTCTCATAGCGTATCGGTGAAATCCGACCTGCTTCAACTGCCTCACGTAATGCACAGCCAGGATCATTCAAATGTTTACAATCACGGAACTTACACGTGCCTAAGACATATTGAAATTCACGATAGCCTTTCGTAATCTGATCTGGCTCCAAATGCCATAAGCCAAATTCGCGAATGCCCGGTGAATCAATCAAATTGCCGCCTTGTGGCAAATGATATAAACGAGAAGAGGTGGTTGTATGTTGTCCCAAGCCTGAGGTTTCACTGATGCCACCGACTTGCGCATTGACCGTTGGTAAAATATGGTTAATTAAACTGGATTTCCCTACCCCTGACTGCCCCACAAAAATGGATGTGCCATCACTTAAAAGTGCGGTCAATTTTTCCA
This sequence comes from uncultured Haemophilus sp., assembly GCF_937976265.1. Lineage (GTDB taxonomy): Bacteria > Pseudomonadota > Gammaproteobacteria > Enterobacterales > Pasteurellaceae > Haemophilus_D. Next base: position 1,360 of record NZ_CALJRX010000276.1, on the reverse strand, counting down.
TATTTTTTCCGGTTTCAGCTGAAATGATGATGGTCTGATAACCAATATCACGGTAAATCTGTAATTGGCTTTCTATTTCCTGCTCTTGCTCTGCATCCAGTAAATCGCCTTTATTCACCACAATAACTGGTTCGATCCCCGCATTTTCACACACCACTAAATAACGATCGATAATATTGAGTGAAAGCACCGGCACCACCGCAGAAACAATAATAATACGATCGATATTGGCCGCAATCGGTTTCAACCCATCATAGTAATCAGGACGAGCAATTTCATTTTGTCTTGGATGAATAGCTTCAATCACCCCGCTCACACCTTGGAGCTGTTCATTGCCTTGTCGCCAAATCACTTTGTCTCCAACCACGAGACTAGAAAGTGTACGACGTAAATTACAACGGAAAATTTCGCCTTGTGCATTTTCCACATCTGCATGAACTGAATAACGCGTAACAACTACCCCATCTTGGCTTTCGCCTAGCATATCATCTTGCCATTCCACGTCTTTCTTCTTATGGCGATGCAAGGCTTTCGCGTTATTTGATTGAATTCGACGAGTTTGATTTTGCGTTAGTTTACGTTTGCTCATAAAGTGCGGTCGTTTTTTCCGATGTTTTTCGTTAAAATAAACGGGATTAAAAAATGTTCATAGGATACCTTATATTATGCAATTAGATAAACAAAATCTGATTTGGATCGATTTAGAAATGACAGGATTAGATCCTGAAAAAGAACGCATTATTGAAATCGCAACCATTGTGACCGATAAAGATCTCAATATTTTAGCGGAAGGACCTGTGATTGCGGTGCATCAAAGTGATGAATTATTAAACAAAATGTCAGAATGGTGCGTAAAAACCCACACAGCTAACGGCTTAGTGGAACGTGTGAAAGCGAGCAAACTCACCGAACGTGCAGCAGAATTACAAACATTAGATTTTTTAAAACGTTGGGTACCGAAAGGTGCTTCACCGATTTGTGGCAACAGCATCGCACAAGATAAACGCTTTCTTTATAAATACATGCCTGATTTAGCGGATTATTTCCACTATCGTCATGTGGATGTCAGTACATTAAAAGAATTGGCTTCTCGCTGGAAACCAGAAATTTTAGATGGATTTAAAAAAGGCAATACTCATTTAGCGCTTGATGATATTCGTGAATCAATTAAAGAGTTAGCTTACTACCGTGAGCACTTTATTAATCTGGGTTGATGAAAACTTAGGCAAACTCAATCATTTGCGAAATCTGCGCTTGCGTTGAATAAATTTTTTCGTATAATGTTGCCTCATTCACCAATGTGAAATGCGGGAATAGCTCAGTTGGTAGAGCACGACCTTGCCAAGGTCGGGGTCGCGAG
>NZ_CALJRX010000275.1 GCF_937976265.1 uncultured Haemophilus sp. | reverse complement strand
ATAAAGAACAAAATAAAAATGAAGTAAAAAAAACTTTTCATTTAATAATTGATGAAGCACATAATATTTTATCTCAACAATCAAATAGAGAAGCTGAAAGTTGGAAAGATTATAGATTAGAATTATTTGAAGAAATAATAAAAGAAGGTAGAAGATAAGACTCCTACCAACTTTAATTATAATTATTTATTGTGGACTCCATATTTACGACAATGTAAATAAGAGTAAGTTTTGTAAAGTGGTCTGACCTCAAGTTGAGTAATGAAAAACATTAGTTATGTATAACAGCGGGAATTTTAGGTGAAAAAATAGGCGTTTTAGTAAAATAAAACGCCTATTTGATATTTAGAGAAGTGATAGTAGGTTATTTCAAAATAAACATCGGTGTGTTGCTGATAGGATCACGATGAATGATGACATCTAAATCAAACACATCCTTCAGCAACTCTTCGGTCATGACTTCATCGGGCGTACCTTGTGCCATTACCGCACCTTTTTTCATGACGATTAAGTGATCGCAATAGCGGCAGGCTTGGTTGAGATCATGCAACACCGTAATCACCGTTTTACCGTTTTGTTGCATTTGTCGCATCATGCCCATGAGTTCTGCTTGGCGGTTTAAATCCAGATAAGTAGTCGGCTCATCGAGTAGCACTAATTCAGCATCTTGTGCAAGTGTCATGGCTAAGAAGACGCGTTGTTGCTGACCACCAGATAAATCAGAAACCAGCTGTTCGGCGAGTTCGGCAGTTTGTGTTTGCGCCATCGCCCAATTAACCAATTCTTCATCTTTTTGGCTAAGTTTGCCCCAGAGATTTAAGTAAGGCGAACGCCCGTAGGCGATCAATTCGCGTACTTTAATCCCTTCGGGGACCAAGTGTTGCTGCGGGAGAAAAGCCAATTCTTGGGCATATTCTTTAGGGCTTTTTTGCCAAATGTCCTTGCCTTTATGGGTGATTGAGCCTTGCTTCGGTTTGAGCAAGCGAGCCACCGCTTTTAATGTGGTGGACTTACAGCAACCATTTGGGCCGATTAATGCAATCACTTTATTTTTCGGGAATTTTAGCGACAGATTTTTAACCACGAGTTTATCTTGATAACCTAAAGATAAATTATTGATTTCAATGCTCATTATTTAGTTCTCATCAATAAGTAGAAGAAATATGGCGCACCGATAATCGCAGTCAGAATACCCGCTGGTAGTTCAGTTGGTGGGTCAATCACCCGCGCCAAAATATCCGAAAGTTGTAATAAGAGGGCGCCAATAATCAAGGCTGCCGGTAATAGGGTGCGATGTCTGCCGCCGACTAAACGACGAGCAAGATGCGGAGCAACCAAGCCTAAAAAGGCAATTGGACCACAAATTGCCACGGCTGTAGTAGAAAGGGCTACCGCTAGCACTAAAACGCTGATTTGCACTTTATTTACGGTCACGCCCAAGGTGGAGGCTTTGTTTTCACCTAAACCAAGGGTATCGAGATCGCGACAGAAAATAAATGGCAAGGGTAGCAATACCACTAACCATGGCAATACCACATTCAAATAAGACCAGCTGCGCCCCCACAGGCTTCCAGTGAGCCATAACATAGCCGTGTTGATCTCGACCGGATTGGTGAGCATCAGATAATGACTAATGGCTGCCCACAATGCGGAAAGTGCAACTCCAATGATTGCCATTTTGATAGGGCGGAAGTTAAAGCCGCATACGATCCATAAAATGACAAAAGAAAGTACGCCGCCTAAAAAGGCAAAAATTGGCATCCAGTAAAATGCCAAGTTTGGCAAGAACATCAATACCGAAACAGCAACTAACCCAGCCGCATTGTTAATCCCTAAAATGTCGGGAGAGGCAAGCGGATTACGTACCACGCTTTGCACTAACACACCGGAAATCGCTAAGGCACCGCCTAATAAAATCGCTAACACTGCACGGGGTAGGCGATATTCCATCAAGGTAAAATAGTTTTTATCATCAGGCTGAAAGGCCGCCCAAATTTCCTCAAAGGAAAGCGTATAAGTGCCAAGGCGAATACTCAACCCAAAGAGTAGTACCATCAGACTAAGCGTGACGACATAAAAGCCGATAGCGCGAAAAGATACATGAGAGGTTCGCATTAGTGTCTTCCTCTGGCAAATAATACAAAGACTGGCGCACCGATTAAGGCAAGCACCGCACCGGCAGGCACTTCACTAGGGAAGTTGACCGCACGGGCAATGGTATCTGCAGCGAGCATTAAAATTGCGCCGAGTAACATCGCCATGGGGAGCGATTTTCGCAAGTCATAACCAATCCAATAGCGAGCAAGATGGGGCACGAGTAAGCCAATAAACGCAACAGGACCGGCAACACTCACGCTTGAGCCCACAATTAATAACGCCATGATGTTAGCATACCAACGTAAACGGAAGAGATTGATGCCTAGTGAACGAGCGGATTCATCACTTAAATTGAGTAAATTCAAACGGCTAGCAAAAAACAGGCAGAAAAGTGCGGTCAAAATAAAGAACGGAAATAACGTCAATAATTCATTCCAGCGGGCATGTGCAATGCCACCCGCTAGCCAACTCATAATACCGAAGGCATGATCTTCCGCAATAATGAGCACCAATTTCGTGAGCGCTGCACACAGTAGTGATACGGCAATCCCCGCTAAAATCACTCGGCTACGATCCCCACTGTTGTCTTTCCATCCGTTGCTGATCAGCATCACTACAAACCAACTCAGACCGCCACCGATACTGGCCACTAAGGCAATGCTATAACCAGAAAGAATCAAGGGGCTAAACGCACTGGCGGTTACCATCGCAAGACTGGCTCCTGAGTTCACGCTGAGTAGCGTAGGCGAGGCTAGTGGATTGCGTGTAATGGTTTGTAACAACGCTCCTGCCACCGCAAGATTGGCACCTAAAATCATGCCAACTAATGCGCGCGGTAAGCGTAAATCGGTTACCGTAATTTTGGCAATTTCATCGCCATCGGGGAGGAACGCTTGTAACGCTGCAAGCGGTCGAATTTCGATGGGATAATACAAAAACAGGCTTCCCCATAATAGGAAAGCCAGAATGATAAGGGGAAGTCCCCAACGGAAAGTAGACTTCATCATTATTTTTGTTTCACGAAACCTTCAATTTGTTTTGCCATAATTTTGCTCGCTTCTAAGCCACGACCACGCGCCCACATGTCGGCGTCAACGCTGTAAACATGGTTTGCTTTTACGGCAGGAATGGCTTTCCAAAGTGGCTCAGCTTCCCATTTGCGCGCAATACTTTCATCACGATAATGGGCGATGAACAAGTATTCTGGTTTTTCCATTACTAATTGTTCAAGGTTGATTTCTACGAAAGCTTGATCACTATTGAGTTTGGTTGGTGCAAAACCTAATGTCGTTAAGAAACTGCCCACATAGCCATTGGCATTTTGGATATTAAATTTATCTTCTCGGGAAGTACCAAATGAGGCTTTTTTACCTTGTACACCTAGATTTTTTGCAATGTTGGCAATGTAATCATTATGTTCATTGATCTTCGCTTTCATTTCGGCGCTTTTACCCACTAAATCACCAATTTTTTGTGCAGTTTCAAGATTTTCTTGGTAGCTTTCATGACGTGAATCAAACATCACCGTTGGTGCGATTTTTTTCAATTCTTCAAATACTGCAGTATGGCGAGATGGATCGGCAATAATTAAATCGGGTTTGAGGGAAGCAATCACTTCAAGACTAGGTTGAGAACGTGTGCCAACGGATTGCCATGCGGCAATTTTTTCGCGGACTTGCGGCAAAATACGATCGACTTTGTTATCGTCAGCCACACCCACTGGGCTTACACCGACTTGGGCTAATGCATCCACAAAGGAATATTCCAACGCCACAACACGGCTTGGGGTTTTATCAAGGGTAAATTCACCTTTTGCATCTTTAATCGTCACAGCACTAGCAAATGCAGATGCCATCAATAATGCAGAAGCTAAAGTGGTTTTTAATAATTTTTTCATGTTGTGTCCTCAATAATAAAAAGCGTTTAGATTATACATTCAAACAATGTTATTGAGAATAGTTATACTTTAGATGTTTGGTCGGATTTCTCTATTTCGCCCGCATTCTAGCAAGCAAACTGACGGCAATAATAATGACTAATGAACCAATCCA
>NZ_CALJRX010000274.1 GCF_937976265.1 uncultured Haemophilus sp. | reverse complement strand
ACTAAATTTTAAGAACACACTACTTTCACCGCTAAGCCACCTTTCGATGTTTCGCGATATTTAGCATTCATGTCTTTACCTGTTTCATACATGGTTTCGATCACTTTATCCAAGGTTACGCGAGGATTTGTGGTACGACGTAATGCCATACGGCTTGCATTAATCGCTTTCACCGAAGCAATTGCGTTACGCTCAATACAAGGCACCTGTACTTGTCCACCAACAGGATCGCAAGTTAAGCCTAGATTGTGTTCCATCGCAATTTCAGCTGCAATACACACTTGTACGGGCGTACCGCCTAGGATTTCAGTTAAACCCGCTGCGGCCATTGAACATGCCACACCCACTTCACCTTGGCAGCCCACTTCTGCACCAGAAATAGACGCATTCATCTTATAAAGTGAACCAATCATACCTGCAGTCAATAAGTAGCGCTCAATCACATCCTGTGTTAAAGGTCCGACGAATTTTTCGTAATAAGAAAGCACAGCTGGAACAATACCACAAGCACCGTTAGTTGGTGCAGTCACGACACGTCCACCTGCAGCATTCTCTTCGTTTACCGCGAGGGCAAACATATTCACCCAGTCGATGACATGCATTGGATCATTTGCAAGACGATTACTATTGGCTTGCAAGAGACGATAAAGTGACGGTGCACGACGCACCACTTTTAATGGGCCAGGTAACACGCCTTCTGTATTGACACCATGCTCAATACAATCCTTCATGGTTTTCCAAACATTATGTAAATGCGCTTCAACCTCTTTTTTATCACGTAATGCTAACTCATTTCTCATCATCACCGTAGAAAGCATTAAGCCATTTTCCTGACAATGTTTCAAAATATCTTCAGCATATTGATAAGGATACGGCACGGCCACAGGATTCTCTTCCTCTTGACCAAAATGCGCTTCATCTACGATAAAACCACCACCGATAGAATAATAGGTTTGACGGTAAAGCACATTACGCTCAGCATCTAATGCGGTAATTGTCATGCCGTTTTCATGCAATGATAAAAAGGAATTATGGAATACCATATTGGCATCCCAATCGAAATTAACCGTTTTTTTACCCTGTGCAATCGACAGTTTTTTGGTTTGTTTAACCTGTTCGATAAAGGTTGGGATTAAATCAATGTCTACATCGTGCGGTAGATAACCGGCTAATCCCATGATGATCGCAATATCGGTATTATGACCAAGCCCTGTCATTGAGAGAGAGCCATACACATCCACATGCAAGGTCGAGACCGCATCAAATTTACCTTGCTCGATTAAATCGTCAATAAACTGTTTACCCGCTTTCATCGGGCCAACAGTATGGGAGCTGGATGGCCCAACCCCCACTTTAAACATATCAAATACACTAATCATATTATTTCAATCCTAAGCTAAACTAAAAAGCCGCTTATAATAATCCATATACGACCGCAGAGATAGCAATTAATCCCATTACTGTAACAAATACATTGCTAAAACGACCTTGATAGCGTTTCATCGCTGGAACATTGCGGATAGCATACATTGGCATAATGAAAAGGATCATCGCAATAATTGGGCCGCCAAGCGATTCAATTAAGCCTAAAATACTTGGGTTAATGATTGCTACGCCCCATAAAGTGAGTAAGAAGAAGACTGCGGTACCGTAATTTAATTTTTTACGATTTACACTTTCACCTTTCATTTTGAGGTATAAACCTTCTAAACCCTCACGAGCCCCTAAATAATGGCCAAAGAATGAACTCGTAATCGC
>NZ_CALJRX010000273.1 GCF_937976265.1 uncultured Haemophilus sp. | reverse complement strand
TACATTAGAAAATGATGTGTTACGTTTGAAAGTGGATACATTAGGTGGTGACGTAGTTAGTTCTGAATTATTAAAATATGATGCAGAATTAGATTCAAAAGATCCTTTAGTCTTGTTAAAAGATACAAAAGACCATATTTATATTGCACAAAGCGGCTTAATTGGTAAAAACGGGATCGATACAAAAGCAGGTCGTGCACAATATCAAGTTACGGGTGATAATTTCAAATTAGCAGAAGGTCAAAATGAACTTTCTGTACCATTAACATTTGAAAAAGATGGTGTCACTTATCGTAAAATCTTTGTGTTAAAACGCGATAGCTACGATGTAGGTGTTAACTTTGAAATTGTGAACCAAAGTGGTAGCGCAATTGAAGTTGAACCTTATGGCCAATTAAAACATACATTAGTTGAAAGCAGCGGTAACGTGGCAATGCCTACTTATACCGGTGGTGCATATTCTTCTTCTGAAACAAATTACAAAAAATACAGCTTCAGCGATATGAAAGACAAAAATCTTTCTATCGATACCAAAGCAGGTTGGGTTGCTATCTTACAACACTATTTCGTATCAGCTTGGATCCCAAATCAAGATGTAAATAACCAATTTTATAGTATTACAGACAGCAAAAATAACGTTGCGTCTATTGGTTATCGTGGTCCAGTGGTATCTGTTCCCGCTGGAGCAACAGAAACAATCACCAGCTCATTATGGACGGGGCCAAAATTACAAAACAAAATGGCTGAAGCGGCTAACCACTTAGATTTAACCGTCGATTACGGTTGGGCATGGTTTATCGCGAGACCATTATTCTTGTTATTAACGTTCATTCAAAGTATTGTATCTAACTGGGGTGTGGCAATTATTTGCGTAACCTTAGTGGTGAAAGCGATTTTATATCCGCTGACAAAAGCACAATACACTTCTATGGCTAAAATGCGTATGTTGCAACCGAAAATACAGGAAATGCGTGAACGTTTCGGTGATGACCGTCAACGTATGAGCCAAGAAATGATGAAACTTTACAAAGAAGAAAAAGTGAATCCGCTTGGTGGCTGCTTACCGTTGCTTATACAAATGCCGATCTTCATCGCCTTATACTGGACCTTCATGGAAGCCGTTGAATTACGTCACGCACCATTCTTTGGTTGGATTCAAGACTTATCGGCACCAGATCCGTACTACATTTTGCCAATCCTGATGGGCGGCTCAATGTTCTTGTTACAAAAAATGTCACCGACTCCGGTAGCGGATCCAATGCAGCAAAAAGTGATGAACTTTATGCCGTTGATCTTCATGTTCTTCTTCCTCTGGTTCCCAGCAGGTCTCGTACTTTACTGGTTAGTATCTAACTTAATCACTATCGTACAACAACAAATGATCTACCGTGGTTTAGAGAAAAAAGGGTTACATACCCGTAAAAAATAATCACTAACCGCACCTTTGGGTGCGGTTTTTACATATGTTAATAATGTTCAATACAAGACTAAAAATCATTTTGTTACTTATTTTAATTGGGTTGATTATGTATCCTACGTTTTCGGATAAGAGCCTACTTCCTGGTGCACGTCTTGATGTTTATGTTTCCCTTGCATTAAGCATTCTTCTTTTTTCTGTCATGATTTATTGGGAAGTGAAAAATGCCCTTTTACAAAGGAAGGCAAAGCCTAAAAGAGCTTCCAATAAAAAGAAACCCCAAGAAAATATACTCATAACAGTATTGGGGTATATTTTTATATGTGGTTATTTTTTTTGTTGCTTTTTATTACTTTCAAACACCTTCTTAACTTTCTATGTTTCCATTTTTGGACAAGAAGAAAACTATATAGCCGAGGTTACTTATAAGCGTAAAAACAAATCGATATATAGTATTTATATTTCATCTAATCAATATGGAAATGAAAGATTTACTTCTAAAAAGGTTTATAATTCGGTAGAGAATGGACAAATGCTCCAAATTTATAAAAAAAGAACGAGCTCGGTCTCCTATATTGATGCATCTGAAGTAATGAAACTTAATGCTCTTTCCGATTAATTTTTCTTCAAGATAACCGCAATATTAGAGCGGTCAATTTTTAGTGAGTTTTATGAAAGAAACAATCGTCGCACAAGCGACAGCACCAGGACGTGGTGGAATTGGTATTTTACGTGTATCCGGCCCAAAAGCAGTTGAAGTGGCACAGGCGGTACTAGGCAAATGCCCTAAACCACGTATGGCAGACTATTTACCTTTTAAAGATGCTGATGGCACAGTATTAGATCAAGGCATTGCGATTTATTTTAAATCGCCGAATTCCTTTACTGGTGAAGATGTATTGGAATTGCAAGGACATGGCGGACAAGTGGTATTAGATTTGTTGCTAAAACGAATCTTACAACTTGATGGTATTCGTCTTGCGCGTCCAGGTGAATTTTCTGAACAGGCTTTTTTAAACGATAAATTAGATTTAGCCCAAGCGGAAGCCATTGCCGATTTGATTGATGCGACTTCGGAGCAAGCTGCTCGTTCAGCATTAAAATCGCTACAAGGTGAATTTTCCAATAAAGTGAATCAGTTAGTGGATTCCGTAATTTATCTGCGTACTTATGTGGAAGCATCGATTGATTTCCCCGATGAAGAAATTGACTTTTTGGCAGACGGTAAAATCGAAGCAAAATTACGAGAAATTATCACTCAGCTTGATTTAGTCCGTAGCGAAGCAAAACAAGGTTCGATTTTACGTGAAGGGATGAAAGTGGTGATTGCCGGTCGTCCAAATGCAGGCAAATCCAGTTTACTGAATGCTTTAGCGGGTAGAGAAGCGGCTATTGTGACAGATATTGCAGGAACCACGCGTGATGTGTTGCGTGAGCATATTCATATTGATGGCATGCCTTTACATATTATTGATACCGCAGGGCTTCGTGAAGCGACAGATGAAGTTGAACGTATCGGGATCTCGCGTGCCTGGACGGAGATTGAGCAAGCCGATCGTATTATCTTAATGTTAGACAGTAGCGATCCGGATAGCCAAAATATCGAAAAAGTGCGGTCAGAATTTTTATCAAAATTACCAAATAATATGCCGGTGACCATTGTTCGTAATAAAGTAGATTTAAGCGGCGAGGCCGTTGGGCTAAAAGAAGAAAATGGAACAACGACCGTTTGTTTATCCGCCCAAACGCATCAGGGTGTAGATTTGTTGCGTGAGCATTTAAAACAGGCGATGGGCTTCCAAACAGGGATGGAAGGCGGTTTCTTAGCGCGCCGTCGTCATCTTGATGCCTTAGAAAAAGCGGCCGAACATTTACAAATTGGGTTAGTCCAATTAACCGAATTTCATGCGGGTGAATTATTGGCGGAAGAACTTCGTTTAGTGCAAGCTAACCTGAGTGAAATTACGGGGCAATTTACCTCGGATGATTTACTCGGCAATATTTTCAGTTCTTTCTGTATAGGAAAATAAACGTTAGTTTATGACTTTTCATATGTTGTGGATCATTGCTCTTGGTCTCTCGATGGATGCCTTTGCAGTTTCCATCTCTAAAGGCTTAGCAATGCGCGCTTTTCGATGGAAACAAGCATTAGCTATCGCATGCTGTTTTGGGCTATTCCAAGGCACCATGCCAGCAATCGGCTATGTTGTCGGACTGCAATTTAGTCAGATGATTCAACATTGGGATCATTGGATTGCCTTTGTTTTGCTTGCGCTCATCGGTGTGAATATGATTCGAGAAGGACTTAGCTCGGATGATGAACCCGCTCCTTCATTGATTAGTTTAAAACACTTGCTAACACTTGGTGTGGCAACGAGTATTGATGCATTAGCCGTCGGCGTCTCTTTTGCTTTTCTTTCTGTGGACATTTTATTGGCAGTCTTCATCATAGGTTTAACAACCTTTGTCATCTCTTTTATTGGCGTAAAGAGCGGTCATTTTTTAGGGAAAAAATTCAAAAGCAAAGCAGAGATTTTTGGCGGTTTAGTGTTATTAGTCATGGCTGTGAAAATCCTACACGAACATGGTGTTTTTTAAGTGCGAATTTTCGCCTTTTAGATTATAATCTTACGAACTTTGTCTTTTTTAAAAGGGTAATAATTGAATGTTAATTGAAAAAATGCATGGCCTCGCCCATAGCTTTATCGGGAAAGCGATCTTTGCTTTACTTCCAGTTTCATTTTTAATCGGTGGGATGTCAGGCTATTTGTATGGTGGCAACGAGAGTTTTGCTGCAAAAGTAAATGGCGAAACGATCTCTCAACAAGATTTTTTAAATCGTTACAACCAAGAGTTTGAAGCGAGAGCACAACAAGAGGGCGAGAGTTTCTTAGCGAAAACTGACTCTGTGGAATTTGTGACCGCACTTCGTCAAAATTTAATTCAACGTTTAGTGGATCAAGAATTAATCCGTCAATATGCGAAAGAATTAAAATTAGGTGTAAGTGACGACATGATCAAACGTGCGATTGTAAGTGATCCTAACTTTCAATCTAACGGTAAATTTGATAACGCCCGTTATCAACAATTATTGACTCAAAATGGTTTAACGTCCGATACTTATGCGGCTATTTTACGTAATGCATTAACACTTGAACAAATGCAAAACGGTTTGGCTGATAGTGAATTTGTTGTGCCGGCTCAAGTAAAAGATAGTGCGCAAACCTTTTTCCAAGAACGTATCGCTCGTCTTGCAACCCTTCCATTAGCCGATGAAGTGGCAAAACAAAAGGTTACAGAAGAAGAAATTAAAGCGTATTACGATGCAAATGCGAAATCACTTGTTCAACCTGAACAAGCGAAAGTGCAATATATTCGCGTTTCAGCAAATGAATTAGGTAAATTACAACCTGTAACTGAAACACAAATTGCACAATATTATCAAGAAAATAAAGCGCAATTTATTAGCCAAAAATTAGCGCATATCCAATTAGCAACTGAGAAAGAAGCGGATGCAGTTTATCAAGAACTGCAAAAAGGCGCTGATTTTGCTGAGTTAGCAAAAGCGAAATCTATGGATAAACTTTCTGGTGCACAAGGCGGTGAATTAGGTTGGGTAAAAGACAACGAATTACCGAAAAACTTTGAAGATGCAGCATTATTATTAAATGTTGGTCAATATAGCACACCAGTTAATGTGGATGGGGCTTACCATATTATTTTAGTGCAAGATCGTAAAGAACGTACTTTAGATGAAGTAAAAGAGCAAATCGCGGATACCGTACGTAAAAACTTAGCAGAAAGCCGTTTCCAAGCGGTAGAAAAAGCGGTTCGTGCAAAAGCGGCTGAAAGCAGTGATTCTTTAGCTGCGGTAGCAGAAGCAGCAGGCGTGAAAGTGGAAGAAACAGATTATTTCGGTAAAAATAATGTCCCTGCGGCATTAAATTTCCCAAATGTGACTTCTGCCATTTTTGAATCAGATATTGCAAACGGCGGCGCAAATTCTGAACCATTAACTGTTGGTGAAAATGAATTTGTTGTGGTACGTGTCTTGGATCACAAAGATGAAGGTTTACAAAGCCTTGATGAAGCGAAATCAACGATTGAGCAATTCTTAAAACGTGAAAAAGCCGATAAAGTATTGGCTGAAAAAGCAGAGCAAGCGGTTAAAGCGCTATCTGCCGATCCAACCAAATTACCTGCAGGTATTAGTTTTGGTGAGCCACAAACCTTTACGTTAGTGGATAATAAAGATCCAGTGCTTTATGAAGGTGTATTTGCCATTGCAAAACCACAAGATGGCAAAGCGGCTTATCAAGTTGCTCGTAACAGCAAAGGTGATGTGGTTGTGGTTGCCCTTGAACGTGTAGAAGAACCTACTTTAAGTGAGCAAGAATTAGCGAAATTTAGCACTCAACTTGTTCGTGCGCGTCAAGGTGAATTGCAAGAACAGTTAATACAAGCATTGCGTGAAAAAGCACAAATCGAGATTAATACCAGCTTTATTAATCAAGATGATTCAGAAGAAGGTGCGGCTCACTAAGCCGATTGAAATGTCATTCATCATCAATTTCTGATGGAAAATAAAAGCAAAGTGCGGTAAATTTTGACCGCACTTTTTTATATAAAACAAGGAGAAGACTATGGCTCAAGAAACCATTTTCAGCAAAATTATTCGCAAAGAAATCCCTGCCAATATTGTTTATCAAGATGAATTAGTGACCGCCTTCCGAGATATTTCACCTCAAGCGAAAACCCATATTTTGATTATCCCAAATAAAGTCATTCCAACGGTTAATGATGTGACGGAACAAGATGAAGTTACTTTGGGTCGCTTATTTACTGTCGCGGCTAAAATGGCTAAAGAAGAAGGCATTGCCGAAGACGGTTATCGTTTGATCGTGAATTGTAATAAACACGGTGGACAAGAAGTATTCCATATCCATATGCATCTTGTTGGTGGTGAACCTTTAGGTAGAATGTTGGTGAAATAATGAAAAAGATCCTAATTACAGCAACGGTATTATTTTTAACGGCTTGTTCATCTGCACCAAATATTGTGGGAACCAATAAGCCAATTTTAAATATGTCGGCAAATTTAGCGCCCGCTTTAGATGTTGATTTGTCTGATAATACGGCAGCTTTCAAAAATAAAACCATGCAACAACTCAATGTGCTTTACCATCTTTATTGGTATAACACGCAAGGTGTAACGCAAGTTTGGCCGAATCAGCAAGAAAGCCAATCAGGCAATATTTTATTGCAACCACAAGAGAAGAAAGTGTTTGAACTACCAAAACCAAGCACAGAAAGTAGCAATTATCGTCTTTACTTAACTTACAATAGTTTATGTCCACACTATTAATTGACCTTGAAGGTCATGAACTCAAACAAGAAGAAGTTGAATTACTGGAACATCCTTTAGTTGCCGGTTTGATTTTATTTACCCGCAATTTTTATGATCGTCAGCAAGTTCAAGCGCTAATTAAATCCATTCGTCAACGAGTGAAAAAGCCTTTATTGGTCACAGTCGATCAAGAAGGTGGTCGCGTGCAACGTTTCCGTGAAGGTTTCACTCAGCTACCCGCAATGCAAGCTTTTGCGGCATTAGTTAAGGATTCAACTCAGCAACAGCAAATAGCAAAAGAAGCGGGCTGGCAAATGGCGGCTGAAATGGTGGCGTTAGATATTGATTTGAGTTTTGCTCCTGTGTTGGATTTAGGTCACGAATGTCGTGCGATTGGCGATCGTAGTTTTGGCTGTGATGTAAAAAGTGCGGTCAATTTAGCAGCAGCTTTTATTGATGGTATGCACCAGGCGGGCATGGCAACAACAGGAAAACACTTCCCAGGACACGGTCATGTTTTAGCTGATTCTCATCTTGAAACCCCTTATGATGAGCGTGCAAAAGAAGTGATTTTTAATCATGATATTTTACCATTCCAACAGCTGATTCAACAAAGTAAGCTTGATGCGATTATGCCGGCTCACGTGATTTATACGCAATGTGATAGCCAGCCAGCAAGCGGTTCGAGTTATTGGTTAAAAGAGATTTTGCGTAAACAGTTGGGCTTCCAAGGGGCGATTTTCTCTGATGATTTAGGCATGAAAGGCGCAGGCTTTATGGGCGATTTTGTGGCTCGCAGTGAAAAAGCCTTGAAGGCTGGTTGTGACTTATTATTGCTTTGTAATGAGCGTGAAGGTGTCATTCAAGTGCTTGATAATCTGAAGTTAGAGGAAACAACGGAGCATTTCGCAGCACGCCAAGCTCGCTTGAAATCGCTCTTTAAACAAAAATCCTTTGATTGGTCAGAACTCACAAAAACTTCGCGCTGGATTGAAAATCATCAAAAACTGACCGCACTTCAACAAGAGTGGCTTGCTTCTAAATGATTGATTGCCATCATTATCAAAAAGGCGATTGCCGTTCTTGTCAATGGCTTGAAATGCCTTATGAACAGCAACTCGCCAAGAAAGAAGAGCATCTAAAACAACAACTTGCCAAATTAGATTGTGATGATTTAATTTGGCATCCGCCTTTTTATTCCGCCGAGTCTGCCTTTCGTAATAAAGCGAAAATGGTGGTAAGTGGCGCGGTGGAACGTCCCATTCTAGGTATTTTACAAGACCCGAATGATCCACAAAGTGCGGTGGATTTATGTGATTGCCCGCTTTATCCCAAACGCTTTGCTGAACTCTTTCCGATTCTGAAAGATTTTATTGGACGTGCAGGCTTAGTCCCTTATAACGTAGCGAAACAAAAAGGTGAGCTGAAATATATTCTGCTTACAGAAAGCCAACATACAAAGAAATTGATGTTACGTTTTGTATTGCGTTCAGAAACTAAACTATCGTTAATTCAACGTGAATTTGCAGGGTTATTGGAAAAATTGCCACAACTTGAAGTGGTAAGTGTGAATATTCAACCTCAACACGCCGCAATCTTAGAAGGTGAGAAAGAAATCTTTTTGACGGACCAGCATACCTTATCAGAGAGCTTTAACGGTATTCCGCTATTTATTCGTCCTCAAGGTTTCTTCCAAACGAATCCACTGGTAGCACAAGGGCTATATGCAACGGCGCAAGATTGGGTACAGGATTTACCAATTGCTAAACTTTGGGATCTCTTTTGTGGCGTTGGTGGGTTTGGGCTTCATTGCGCTAAAGCTTTACAGGATAAACATCAACAAGAAGTGGAATTGACCGGGATTGAAATTTCCCCATCTGCTATTCAAGCGGCGACTCAATCCGCTCAGGTGTTAGGGCTAAACAACGTTAAATTCCAATCTTTGGATGCCGCTAATTTTGCTTTAACACAAGATAAAAATAAACCTGATTTGGTGATCGTCAATCCACCTCGTCGAGGCATCGGAAAGGAACTCGCAGAATTTCTCAATGAAATGCAACCGCACTTTATTCTTTATTCCAGTTGCAATGCGATTTCCATGGGAAAAGATTTGCAGCATCTAACCAATTATAAACTTACTCAAATTCAATTATTTGATATGTTCCCGCATACAGCACATTATGAAGCACTGACATTGCTGGAACTCAATTCCTAATAAAAAAGCTAACAGAAATGTTAGCTTTTTTTATTTAGAAATTTAACCGCACTTTTATCTTGCTATAAATCAATGCGAGCAAGAAAAATGCTGCTTGTAGCAAAATAATACACGCGCCAGTGGACGCATCAAAATGATAGCTAAGTAGCACGCCCAGTAGGCTTGCAGTTACAGCACTAATGATCGCGATAACAAGCATTTTATCGAAGCGATTCGTCAGGGTTAGCGCGGTGATGCCAGGCGCAATTAGCATCGCTACAACCAAAATAACCCCAACGACTTGCATCGTACTCACAATAGTGAGGGCGAGTAATGTGAGCAAGCCATAGTGCAATAATTTAGGTGAGAGCCCCGCAACGCGAGCATGGCTCGGATCAAAGCAGTAGAGAAGGAAATCACGACGCTTTAATCCAAGTAAAATAAAAATAATCAAGGCAATGATAGCTGTTTGAATCAGCTCTTGTCGGCTTACACCTAATACGTTACCGAATAAGATGTGGGTGAGATGTTGTGAGGTTTGGATTTTAGTGAACAGTACCAAACCAATGGCAAACATCCCTGAAAATACAATCCCCATCGCGGTATCTTCTTTGATACGGCTGTTTTCTTTTAAATAACCCACCCCTAAGGCGCAGGCAATACCTGAGACAAATGCACCAATCACTAATGGAATACCCGCTAAAAAAGCTAAGACAATGCCGGGTAGGACAGCATGAGAAATGGCATCCCCCATCAATGACCATCCTTTCAACACTAAATAGCAAGAGAGTAGCGCACAGATCATGGCAACAACTAATGCGGTGAGTAGCGCATTTTGCATGAAGGCAAATTGAAATGGCTCAACGAAAATAGCGAATATTTCATTCATGGGCCACCGCCTTACGTCGTTTTTGACTCATTAATCCGTATTTAGGCGAGAATAGAAAAGCCAATAAAAATAACAAGGTTTGCAATGTTACGATGACACCACCGGTTGCGCCATCCAGATAATAGCTTAAATAGACACCAACGAAACCAGTGATTACGCCTAATGCTACGGCAATTTTGATAAGAGTTTTGAATTTATCTGTGAGTAAATAGGCAGTTGCGCCTGGTGTGATTACCATGGCAATCACTAAAATCGCCCCGACAGTTTGTAATGCCGCAACGACACAAGCACTTAAGAGTGTAAAAAAGAGAACTTTGTAAAACAGCGGCGAAAGCCCAACTGTTATTGCTTGTGTTTCATCAAAGAAAATCAGTAACAGATCCTTCCAAAAAATAAGTAATAAAACCAAGCAAATCAACATAATGATGGCGACTTGATAAATATCTTCATCGGCAATCCCGAGGATATTACCGAGAATAATATTTTGCACATTTATTGAAGTTGGATTCAGAGAAATAATCAACAATCCCAAGGCAAAGAATGTGCTGAAAATAAAGCCGATAACGGCATCTTCTTTGAGTTTAGAAATGGATTTGATCCATAAAATGGAAATTGCCGCCAAAATTCCGGCAAAAAAAGCACCTAAAGCATAGGGGAGTGAAAAGGCATAAGCTATCGCCACACCCGGAACCACGGAATGAGAGAGCGCGTCGCCAATTAATGACCAGCCTTTCAACATTAAATAGGCAGAAAGAAAGGCACAAATGCCACCAACTGTGGCACTTATCCACATGGCTTTTTGCATATATTCATAGGAGAAAGGTTCCAGTAAATATTCAAGCATGACTTATTCCTTGTCGGACGGAGGCAAACGACAGGATTTTACAGCCGTTGCAGGCGGATCATTTTTGGTTTCGCCATAGAAGACAACAGGGCGTTCATCATCCGTAAGCACGGTGACAGCACGTTTATCTTCATCATTATGCAGATCTTCACCCAATAATTTGATGTGTCGTAATACACCACCAAAGACTTTTTCCAAATTATGCTGATTGAATGTCTCTTCTGTTTTACCGGCAGCAATCACAGTACGGTTAATCATTACCACTTGGTCACAGAAATCGGGTACAGAGCCTAAATTGTGGGTAGAGACTAAAATTAAATGGCCTTCAGCACGTAATTGGCGAAGGAGTTCCACAATGGCATTTTCGGTTTTAACATCCACACCTGTAAAAGGCTCATCGAGTAAGATAATCTTACTTTGTTGTGCTAATGCTCGAGCCAAAAATACGC
The DNA here is from genome assembly GCF_937976265.1 of uncultured Haemophilus sp. GTDB lineage: Bacteria > Pseudomonadota > Gammaproteobacteria > Enterobacterales > Pasteurellaceae > Haemophilus_D. The sequence continues at coordinate 728 of NZ_CALJRX010000273.1, read as the reverse complement.
GTTTTTTCTGTCCACCAGAAAGCTCGCCGATTTGTCGTTCAGCTAAATGCTCGATGTTTACTCGTTGCATCGCTTCGAGCACTTTTTGTTTGTCTTCAGCCTTTGGAATGCGTAGGAAATTCATATAGCCGTAGCGTCCCATCATAACGACGTCATAAACGGAGACGGGGAATTGCCAATCGACTTCTTCCGCTTGCGGCACATAGGCAACCAAATTTTGTTTCAACGCTCGATTAATTGGCAAACCACAAAGCGCAATGTTGCCTTGCTGTGGTTTAATTAAGCCCATGATGCTTTTGAATAGCGTTGATTTTCCGCTTCCATTTACGCCGACAAGGGCACAGATGGTTCCCCCCTGTAATTCGAAAGAAACATCATAAATTGCAGTATGCCCGTTGTTGTAACGCACGGTTACATCATTAACGGAAATAGAAGCGGAAAGTGCGGTCATTATTTTTCAAATCCTTTCACAATGGTAGATACAGTGACATTGAGCAAATCGATATAAGTCGGTACAGGGCCATCAGCAGCAGAAAGGGAATCGACATAAAGCACGCCACCGTATTTGGCTCCACTTTCTTTTGCTACCTGTTGAGCAGGTTTGGCTGACACAGTACTTTCACTAAATACCACTGGAATATGATTTTTTTTCACTAAATCGATAAGTTTACGCACTTGTTGAGGCGTACCTTGTTGTTCAGCGTTAATTGGCCATAAATAGCCTTCTT
>NZ_CALJRX010000272.1 GCF_937976265.1 uncultured Haemophilus sp. | reverse complement strand
GCCGCTTGTTCTGCTTTACGGCGGCTAGAACCTTTTGCAATAAAAGTGCGGTCAATATTCGGCACGTTTTTTACCGTACATTCTACGGTGAAGGTTTGGCAATGAGCCTCCCCTTCAATTTTAATTACTTCATAAGTTGGCAAGGCGAAATGCTTACCTTGTAAATACTCTTGTAAACGCGTTTTAGCATCTTTCTGGTTATCGCCCGGCTTAATTTCAGCCAATAAGGTTTTATACCAACTACGCACAATATCTGCCGCTTTATCAAAACTTGAATCTAATGCCATTGCGCCAATTACCGCTTCAACACAATCGGCTAAAATCGATTCTCGGCGAAAGCCACCACTTTTTAATTCACCTGAACCTAAGGACATATAATCCCCAAGCTCAAAATTTCGGGCAATCATTGCCAGTGTAGGCTCACGCACTAATGTTGCGCGCATACGGCTAAGTTCACCTTCATTACAACGAGGAAATTGATGATAAAGCGCATCTGCGATGACATAATTGAGAATCGAATCGCCTAGAAATTCTAGGCGTTCATTATGTTGAGTGGAGGCACTGCGGTGTGTCAGTGCCAATTTTAAGTGTTTTAGATCGGAAAATTGATAACCAATTTTTCGTTCTAATCGATCTAAATGATTCATATTAATTAATTTTCGTAAAGAAACGGTCGAAACGGAAGCCTGTTGGCCACTCATTTGGTTCTTTTTCTAAACTCATCCAAATATAAGTGGCTTTACCCACGATATTTTTTTCCGGTACAAATCCCCAAAAACGGCTGTCATCACTATGATCACGGTTATCACCCATTACAAAATATTGACCTTCAGGCACAATCCATTCTGCAGCAGGTAAGCCTTCTTGTGGATAGAATTCAATACCAGAATAACGGCGCATTGGCTCAACTAAAATCGTATGTGTCACATCGCCGATTTCCTGATATTCCACTTGCGTTGGGAATGCCGGATTAGTTGGTTCTTGTTTATATTCAAATACTTTCGCTTGGCAGTCTATTTCACAAGGTTTGCCATCTTTACCATGAACAATGGTTAAAGTATTTTTTTCAACATCAAGGATAATTCGATCGCCACCTTTACCCACAATACGTTTAATGTAATCCACACCTGACATATTGTCTTTGGATGTTAACGCAAGATTTTCAGCATACGCTGCTCGCGTTGCACCTAAACTTGTACGAAGTAACGCTTGTTCCGGCGCTTTAAACACGATCACATCACCACGTTCTGGCTTACTACCTTCAATAATCGTATTTTGGAAAATCGGATCTTTGATACCATAAATGTATTTATTAACAACAATGAAATCCCCTACGCGCAATGTTGCCTCCATTGATCCCGATGGAATTTGGAATGGTTCAAAAATAAATGAACGCACAAGAAACACCACTGATAACACCGGGAAAAGCGAAGAAATAAATTCTGAACCTTCTGAAATTGGTTCAATTTTCGCTTTTTCTTCATCCGTTAATGCTTTGCCTGAACGTTGTTCTGCGCGTGCGATTTGACGACGACGTCTCGGCATCAC
>NZ_CALJRX010000271.1 GCF_937976265.1 uncultured Haemophilus sp. | reverse complement strand
ATTGAAGAAAGCTTCAAGATTTATGATGTACTGCGTATCGACCATTTCAAAGGTTTCTCTGATTATTGGCAAGTGGACGGAAAAGCAGAAGTTGCTAAAGATGGTAGCTGGCAGCCAGGTCCTGGTTATGACTTATTTAAAGCCGTTAAAGAGCAATTAGGAGACTTGCCGATTATTGCCGAAGATTTAGGTAATATTGATGATAAAGCCAGAAAACTGCTTGCAGATTGTAATTACCCAGGCATGAAGATTCTGCAATTTGGCTTTGAAGATATTAGCGGAAAAAGCTTAGATAGCCCGCATTATTGCATTCCGCATTCCATTGTTTATACCGGTACACATGATAATGATGTGACTAATGGTTGGTATAACAGCTTAACTGAACAACAGCAGCAATATATCAATGATTATACCCACCGCCATGAGAATGAATCCATTTGCCAAGCAATGATTCGTCAGCTTTTTGCGACGGTTAGTAATACTGCGATTGCAACAATGCAAGATGTTTTAGATTTGCCAGCGAGCTCAAGAATGAACGTTCCCTCAACAATTGGTGGAAACTGGCAATGGAGAATGCAGCAATCTGATTTAACCCAAGATAAAAAAGACTTTTTAGCAAAAATGACCACGTTATATCAACGTGCTAATCAGGAAAATCCAATGATTAAATTTAGTACATTTGTAAAAAACGAAACCAATAAATCGCTTGAACAATTAAGCGATAAAGAAACTTATATTCAATTATTAAATTACGTAAAAACACTTTCTGCAGATAAACCTAAAAACACAGGTAAACGTAAGGTTTACTATATCTCAGCTGAGTTTTTAATCGGTAAATTGCTTTCCAATAACCTGATTAACCTTGGTGTGTATCAAGATATCAAAGCGGAATTAGAAAGTGCGGGTAAATCATTAAGCCATATTGAAGATATTGAACCAGAACCGTCTTTAGGAAATGGTGGTTTAGGGCGTTTGGCTTCTTGCTTTATTGATTCAATGTCTACCCTTGGTTTAAATGCAGAAGGGGTAGGTTTAAATTATCATTATGGTTTGTTCAAACAAGTCTTTAAAAAGAATGAACAACATGCCGAGCCTAATGATTGGATTGAGGATAACTCTTGGTTAATTCCAACCGATATTAGCTATGAGGTGCCATTTAAGAAATTTACCTTAACCTCTAAATTAGATCGTATTGATATTTTAGGTTATAAGAAAGACACGAAAAACTATCTCAATTTGTTTGATATTCAATCAGTGAATCCTAAATTGATTAAAAAGGGGATCGAGTTTGATAAAACGGCGATTGAAGAAAATCTGACTTTATTCCTTTATCCAGATGATTCAGATAAAAACGGTGAATTGTTACGTATTTATCAACAATACTTCATGGTATCAAATGCGGCACAATTATTAATTGATGAAGCGATTGCGCGTGGCAGTAATTTACATGATTTAGCTGATTATGCGTATGTACAGATCAATGATACACACCCTTCAATGGTGATTCCTGAATTAATACGCTTATTAACTGAAAAACATAAAATTAAG
>NZ_CALJRX010000270.1 GCF_937976265.1 uncultured Haemophilus sp. | reverse complement strand
TCCACAAAGAGCGGTTAAAAAACATCGGATTTTCACACGTCGAATTATGGTTCCAGTGTTTTAACTTTGGCTCGATGATCGCGGTAAAATAATCATAACCCAATCAATAATCTAAAAAATAAGGGCGTATCAAATACGCCCTTATTTGTCACCAATGCTTTATAGCCCTTTTAAATCCTTATCTAATAAACGAGCTAGCAACAAAATACCGTCTTTAAAGCGATACTCTGCATATTCTGCTTGTGCATAATATTCACCTTTCCCTTCTGCAAAGAAATAATCTTGGCTTGGTAATCTAGGAAGCCAACCACCTTTATAACGAATTGGTAAATAAACATTTGGTGTGCAATGTTTAAAATCTGTTGGTATCTCTGATTGCTCCTCACAAAATGTCGCAACATGATTTTTATCAAGATGAACAAGGATATAAGCTTTTTTTTCCGAAGGACTTGATTCATCTATACCTGTGGTTTCATTAGATTCAACAGTATCAATAGGTTCATTGCTTTCAAGGGATTCATTTGATTCAGGTAAAACCTGACTTTGCTGAAACTCAGATAAAATAGCGTAATTCAATACCATATAATCGCCTTGCATCAATGAACGAGGATCCACTGGGGCGATTTTTAAGACAACAGGCTTACCAGTAGCCAGCACATCTTCAAATTGCTGCACTTTATAGTTCACCGCCCCCAATAACGCAATCACAAAGACGCCAACAAGCCAAATCGGTGCTTTAAAAACAGAATAGTTTTCTACCGCACTTTGTGAAGGTGCTTTATAACGTGCATGCAAGAATAAAGTAACAATCGCAAAAATAACGGCAAAGCTTACCAACAATACCCCTTTATAGAGCAATGGGATGCTCAATTGGTAATAGAACCCACCTAAATAAACAACAAAGGCAAATACCAAAAGACCGAAGAACGCACGGCTGTCCGTCCAATAAACAAGCAATAATAACGCTGTTAAATATAAAATGACGGGTATCCCAACAAAGCCTAATGCAAACAAGGTTAATACTAATAAAATTAACACTGCTTCTGTGTGTTTGGATTCACTATGCTTATTCATTAGTACATAGACAATTAATGGTAATGCACAGATAAGCAGATATAAGAGATGGCTAACATCAAACTGGAAGTGTGACCAAAATTGTCTACTTAAAACTTGTAACACATTATCAAGACTCATCGCGTCTGCTGGCATGACATCACTTGAAACATCTGTATCAATAAGGCCATAATCTACCCAAGGAATCGCCATATACGACGGCACAGAGATCCATAGAGAGAATAATACTGTTCCCCAGGCAATAGGCTTTAAATGAATTCGCGCTGATTGATTAGGTCGCATGACCCAATAAAAGAGTATAATCGAACTCAGGAGTTGGATTTTATTAAACCATGCGTTATTAAACCATGTGTTATTCAAGCTGTAACTATGGAAATATAGAGTATAGGAAATTTGCCAATAAACGAGAAGCTGGATAACCAGTAGAATCCTCACCAAAGAATTCGGCATCAATTTGTAGCTAACAATAATAATGACTGTAAAAATCAGTGCGGAGATAAAAATACCGAAATTTGAATCCTCGCTAAATTCATATCCTAATAAAAGAAAAAAATCATCAAATTTAACAAGCAAATAGAATCCTAAAAAACTGTTTGCGATTAGAAAAAATAAACCTGCTAAAATTGTAGTGTATTCATTTTTATCTTTATTTAAGGTAATCAACCAAGCTATACCAAATAAAAGAATACCAACAATGAATGCACTAGACGCATCTAAACCTAAAGAAAAAAATAACCAAACACCTATAGTCACGAAAGCTATCAATAAAGCTATCATCCATAATATTGAAATTGCCCAATGGAATTTCTTATTATTTGGATATTCTTGTTTATAGAGTTTCACTAACCACTTGATTGCCATGACTGTAAAAATAAAGCCAATTAATCCTAAAACCACCCCCTCTTCTACACCACGAATCAAAAGAGATGCCAAAAAGCAATAAGCGCCAAGTAAAGCGATGACTGAAATAATTAAATTAATAAAATCAAAGCGATATTTGTGATATACATAAAGTGCGATTAAGGCAGGAATAGCAATTAACAAAGAACTAAGTGATGAACGACCAAGCTCACCCCAAGCATAAGCATAAAAGTACACATCATAAATTACTATTAAACCGAATAAACTGGCAAAAGTCAGTACTAGAAATACTTTGGGTAAAATGCGCCAATGTTGGTCATGAAAAGTTTTACTGAATAATTCCGATATCACAAGTAATCCAGCATTAATCAGCACGGCATAACACATTGAGTTATAGGCGTTTTGTTCATTAAATAAATAAAACGCAACATTGGCTGTGGCGGCAAATAATAATGCAGAGGCCACATTCGGAAATAATAATAAAAATGGAAGTTGGCAAAGTGTCCAAACAGCAAATAACTGCCATACATCGGCCCCCGTTTGATAGGTTTGGCCGACTAAGGCAAATAAAGCGCCAATCAAGACAGAAACAACAAAAAAGAGGCTATATGTCTTCCACTTTAATTTTTCTTTGGCTTGTCGACGACTCTCTCGAATAAAGCAATAAATACCTAATACCACTGTCACCACAAGCAATGTTTGTAAACCATAAATTTTGGCTAAATCAGAAAAATAATCTAAATTAGCTGCAATTAACGTGATTACGCCACTCGTTAAAAATCCGACGGTTAATAATAAAAACAGTAAATTTAAATAACGTTGCCAAGAAAGATTAAAAAGGCCTGTTGTATTCATTCATTTTTTCCTTTTTATAAAAAGATCAGTATTATCTTAGCATAATAGTAAGGTAAATAAATAAACTTAAAAAAATGCAATGTGATTTACCCGAGTTTCGAAGATTAATTCGCGCCACATCGCATTTTATGGTAGAATTTTTAGCCTAAAGATAATGGAGGAAAACAAGATGCAAATTTTACACACAATGCTTCGAGTAGGTGATTTGGACCGCTCTATTAAATTTTATCAAGATGTTTTAGGTATGCGTTTATTGCGTACAAGTGAAAACCCGGAATATAAATATACGCTTGCATTTTTAGGTTACGAAGATGGCGAAAGCGCTGCAGAAATTGAATTAACATACAACTGGGGCGTAACTGAATATGATCTTGGTAATG
>NZ_CALJRX010000269.1 GCF_937976265.1 uncultured Haemophilus sp. | reverse complement strand
AGCGGACTTTTAATCCGTTGGTCGAAGGTTCGAATCCTTCACGACCCACCACTTTAAATCAGCACCTTAACGGGTGTTTTTTTATGCCTAAAATTTAGGATAACGACTTTCCTACTCTCTTTTCTAAAAAACACATAAAAAAATAACCGCACTTTCGTACGGTTACTTACCTATATTCTTAAATGATTAGCCGTGATAACGTCCTACGCCTAATTCATCTTCTTTACGAGTACGGTTCATCACTTCTTGCGGTGATTGAGCAATACGTAATCCCATTTGGTCTTCAGTACGCACCACATCGCCACGTAGAGAGTTAGTATAAACATCCGTAATCTTAATATCGACAAACTTACCAATCATATCTGGTGAGCCTTGGAAATTCACAATACGGTTGTTTTCCGTACGTCCTGTTAATTCCATAATATCTTTCTTAGACGGTCCTTCTACCAATACACGTTGCTCTGTGCCAAGCATACGACGGCTATATTGTGCCGCTTGTTGGTTGATACGCTCTTGTAAAAGATAGAGACGTTGTTTCTTCTCTTCTTCAGTGACATCATCCGGCATGTCTGCTGCAGGTGTGCCTGGGCGCGCGGAATAGATAAAGCTAAAGCTCATATCAAAATTCACTTGTGCGATCAGGTTCATTGTTTGTTCAAATTCTTCATTGGTTTCACCTGGGAAGCCAACAATGAAATCTGAGCTGATTTGAATATTTGGACGAACCGCACGTAATTTACGAATGATCGATTTATATTCTAATGCGGTATGACCACGTTTCATCATGGTTAAAATACGGTCTGAACCAGCTTGCACCGGTAAGTGTACGAAGTCCACCAACTCAGGCGTGTCGCGATACACGTCAATAATATCGTCAGTAAATTCGATTGGGTGACTGGTGGTAAAACGTAAACGGTCGATACCGTCAATAGAGGCCACTAAACGCAATAATTCCGCAAATGTACAGATACCGCCATCAAATGTCGGGCCGCGATACGCATTTACGTTTTGGCCTAATAAATTGATTTCACGAACACCTTGATCGGCTAACTGCGCAATTTCAAATAATACATCATCAACAGGACGGCTGACTTCTTCACCACGGGTATAAGGCACCACGCAGTAAGTGCAATATTTATTACAGCCTTCCATAATAGACACAAACGCGGTTGGGCCTTCTGCTCGAGGTTCCGGTAAGCGGTCAAATTTCTCAATTTCAGGGAAACTCACATCCACCACCGAACTTT
>NZ_CALJRX010000268.1 GCF_937976265.1 uncultured Haemophilus sp. | reverse complement strand
AAATTCGCATGACACAATTACGTCATGTGAGCAATCGGGAAAAAATCTTATTCCCGGTCATTTTGCTCTTACTTGTTGGTTTACTCTTACCTGATGCCGCGCCATTGCTCGGGATGTTCTGTTTCGGTAACCTCATGCGCGTCAGCGGCGTAGTGGAACGTTTAAGCGATACCACACAAAACGCCTTGATTAACATTGTGACTATCGTGCTAGGCTTATCTGTGGGCTCTAAACTGATTGCAGATAAATTCCTACAACCGCAAACATTGGGCATTTTAATTCTTGGCGTGATTGCTTTCGGTATTGGTACTGGCAGTGGTGTATTAATGGCGAAAATCATGAATAAATTCAGCAAAAATAAAATTAACCCTCTCATTGGTTCTGCGGGCGTATCTGCCGTTCCTATGGCCGCTCGCGTATCAAATAAAGTGGGTTTGGAAGCAGACAACCAAAACTTCCTACTTATGCACGCGATGGGGCCGAACGTTGCCGGTGTAATTGGTTCAGCCATTGCTGCTGGGGTCATGTTAAAATATGTCGGTACGTTGATGTAAAGTTAAAGATGCTGAAAAACACCTAAATGAGGTTCATTAAATAACAAAAGAGCGGTCAAATTGATCGCTCTTTTATTTATGACAATTTTCTTTACTTAACCAAACTCATTGCCAGATTCTTCGCACCTTTGAAATCCACTTTACCACTTCCTAACATTGGAATTTCATCCACTAAGAAGACTTGGCTTGGTAGCATAATCGGCGGAACGTTCAATCCTTTAATGCGTTCATTGATCTCGTCTAAAGAAAGTGCAGACTTAATTAAAAGTACAATGATCTCGCCTTTTTTATCATCGCTCAAGGCGACGGCAACAAATTGATTTTCTTCATCAAATACTTGTGAAAGTTTCTCTTCCACGCTACCGAGACTGATCATTTCACCGCCAACTTTGGCAAATCGAGAATAACGATCCACAATGGTAATAAAGCCGTTATGATCGATATGACCTTTATCGCCGGTTTTGTAATAACGTACACCGTCAATTTCAACAATCACTTCTGCTGTTTTTTCTGGTGCATTCAAATAACCTTTCATAACTTGTCCACCGCCAATCAAGATCAAACCGTCTTCGCCGACTGGTAATTCTTGCAAGCTTTCCGGATCCACAATTTTGATAATGGTGCCCGGTAATGGCATACCGACTGTACCAGCTTGATTGAAGGTAAATTCCTGTAAGGTTTCCGGATCAAGTAAATTAGGCATATTAACACTGGCTACCGGTGCTGTTTCAGTTGCACCATAACCTTCGTAAATTTCCAAGCCAAATTTAAGTTTAAAGGCTTCTTTTACATCCGCTTTCAATTTTTCGGCACCCGCAATAACCATACGCACGTTTTGTAGCATTAACGGATGGAATTTCTTATTGCGTACATATAATCTAAAGAAAGTTGAAGTACCAAATAAAATACTCACCCGATGTCGAGCACACATTTTTCCTACAGTTGCTCCATCCGTCGGATCCGCCACACTCACCATTTTAATGCCTTCACACAATGGCAATAAAGTTGTCACTGTTAAGCCAAATGAGTGGAAAATTGGTAAGGAATTCAAAATCACATCATCTTTGTGGAAGTTTAATAATTCACCGATCTGTTTAATATTTGTCAGTAAGTTTTTATGGCTTAATTCAATGCCTTTTGGATCACCTTCACTACCACTACTGAATAAGATGGTTGCAGTATCTTCCAAGCTTACGTCTGCAAAGTAACGTAATTTAATCCACCATTGTGGCGCCAAAAACGCAGTTAAAAATGACCGCACTTTATTAGCCTTAGTGATCGATTTCCCTAAATTTTCCATAAAGAGGGCTTTATCAGCCACCACTTGGCTAAAGTCAAAACCTTTTGCGTTCAACTTATCCAAGAATTTTTCAGAGGTAATGACTTGCGAAATGTTGGCTTTTTTCAACGCTTTTTCCATCACTTCTGGGCTTAGCGTGTAGTTTAAATTTACCGGTACTTTGCCCATCACCATTAGGGTCATATTAATAATTGCCCCGATTGATGAACTTGGTAATAACACACCGACATTTTTTTCATTCCCTAAAGCAGCTTTCAAGGTTTTCACAAACATTAGCACTGCAGCAATAAATTTCAGGTTATTCAGTTTAGTGCCTTGTGCATCCACAGCCGCTTCTTTGAATAAATTCGATTTTGCCGAGTTCAACCAATGATGCATCAGCGGTTTACGTTTACTCATGACTTTTTCCCATACGGAGAAAGAAAGTTCGAGTACTTTTTGCTTCATCGCTGTCGCATCAATAAAGCCATGAATTGGTTTACCAAATGCCACTAAAATTTCACGTTTACCTTGGCGTTTAGTTAAATTCTTATAGAAAGAATCTGCGCGGGAGAAACTGCTACCCCATAATCCACGTAAATAGAAAGGAACAGTCGTCACATTCTCTAAATCTTTTAATACGTGCTCAAAGCCTTTTTGGAACTCATTAATTTGACCGTTATAGCTGATATGGCCTTCTGGGAATAACGCCACCACTTCGCCACGCGCTAAATATTTACGAATGGTTTCAATAGATTCACGGCTTGAGCCGCCACCAATTGGGATGACTTTGAAAATACGGAAGAACCAAGTGAGATACCATTTGTTGTAAATTGGACGATACATCACAAATTTAATCGCACGAGGGCTAGCCGCTTGTAACACCAACCAGTCAATCCAGCTAATATGGTTACCTAATAACAACACACCACCACTTTGTGGAAGATTTTTTAAGCCATCCACATGAAAACGGTAATTCGCTTTTAACGCAAAGAGCAAAAATAAACGCGTAAATAAATGGGGCACTTTCGACATGGTATATAAACTCGCAGCAAGACATGCAGCCGAAGTCACTAAGAATAAACCTTGAGTCGAAACATTAAGTTGTACAAAAACAATGCTTAATAGCAAAAACACGACCATGAACACGTTTTGTACAAAGTTGTTACCCGCCATGATTTTGCCGCTGATTTTCTCCGGTGCGAAATACTGAATCGTCGCATTCAATGGCACAATTAATAAACCACCAGAGAAACCAAAGACAAAAGAACAAAGTGCTAATACCACTCCACTTTGCGCGAGAGTTAAGAAGAATAATGAGGCACAAATACCCAACGCACCAAGCGGAACAATACCTAACTCAATATGTAAACGAGAAGCGCGTCCCGCAAGATATGAACCAAGCGCAAGCCCTATTCCACTCACCGCAAGAATCGCTTGAATGACAATAGCATTATCTTCATTGAACATCGCTTTATAATGCGCAGGGAATGCCGCCACAATAATTTGTGACACGCCCCAAAATAGACTTAATCCAATGACACTCAACCAAATATTTTGATCTGCTTTTAATGTGCGAACGTTATCTTTTAAATACCCTAAAGAAAGGTATTTTCTCATATCAAACTGACCATCTGTATTTTCAGCTTCTTGCTTAAAGAATGGGATTTTAAAAGCAAAATAGGCTTCTAGTGCACTCAGTAATACTAATGCTACACCTATCACCCAAACACTTTGTAATACTTCATTCGGATCATCTGATGCCACATAATGCGCTTCAAAGAAGAAAGAAAATGCAAAAGAACTAAATAGAATGGCCACAATAGTAAGCGCTTGAATCACACCGTTTGCCATACCGATATTTTCAGTGCCCACAATCGATTTAATAATGCTATATTTGGCCGGAGAATAGACCGCACTTTGCGCTGCCAAAATCAATGTCAGTACAAAGGAAATAGCAAACATTCCCGTCATATAACTCAATAAAATCCCCGCACTGATCACCACAGCCGCCAAACTGCTATAACGAATCACATTGGTGCGAGAAAATTTATCGTTAATAAATGCCGAAGGCGAAAATAAGAAAATAAATGGCAATAAAATCATCGCATTAATTAATGCCGTTAAAACCACCAAACTCTCACCTGAAAAACTTTTCAGCAACACATTTTGAATGGTAATTTTATGTGCCAAATCCACACTGGCATTAATAAAAGCAATGGCTAAATAAGGTACAAAGCCAGCATATTTTAAGAGTTTCATTTCGCACTCTCCGCTTGATAAAGATTAAAGGTTTTCATATTCAAGAGATAAGGTTTTAACACCAACAATAAATCAAATAAGTGTTTTAATTTTTCATCTTTTTGTTCGCTATTGGCTAATGCCGCTAAAGTCACATTCACCTCTTTTTCTGCTAACATTTTTGCTGCAGCTAAATAAGCTTTCACCACATCCATTTCAGCTTCATCACAACGAACCAAGATCGCCAAAATATCACGTTCTTTTGCTGTAAAAATGCCTTCACGAGGATTCAATAAGCCTTCCGCTACCATGTCTTCGATTTGTTCAGCGGAAAGATGAAATTCTGCACATAATTGCTCAATGGTGAACACTTCATTTTCTGCCCCCATGATGATATCCAATAATCCAATAAGGCTTTCATAAGGATTATTCCAATCAAAATGAGGATGAGCAAAAAGTGCTTTAATTTGTGAAATCGTCGCATTGAAATTGCTTTGTAGATATTTAATAAAACTAAGCAACTCTACACAATATTCATCATAGAGATGAAAATTCGGTTTATCTTTTACTGGTTCTGGTAACAAACCTTCTTTCACATAGTACAGTACCGTGGATTTTGGTGTCTGACTAAGCTTAACCAAATCATTCATTTTTAACATAAGGATTTCCCTCTAGGTTGATTTGTTGTGTATTGTATCGTATAAAAATAGAAAGTAAACAGTGTCACTTTACACTTTTATTAAAATTTAATAAAAAAGTTGTTCACCACATCATGAACAACTTTCTTAATCAGCTTTAACTTTCAACTTTTCGCCATAGATCCTTACTGTAAATAACCCCTACTGGATTTTTCTTCGCCCCCATAATAGTTGGAGAAAGATAAACTGGCGTGGTGTATTGGAAAAGCGGTAAAGCAAGGTTTTCCTGTTGGATCTTCTCACTTAATTTTAAGTAAATTTCTGACCGCTCTTTTTCATTTAAGCTTTTCAATGCTTGCTCAAAAAGTTGGTCATATTCCGCATTGGCATAGCCATTTTTATTATCGGGACTTTTAGAATAGAACAAACTCAAGAATGCCATCGGATGATTAAAGTCCGCACACCAGCCTGAACGAATGACTTGGAAATCACCTTTTTGACGTTTAGCCTGTAATGTTTGCCAACTGACTGGTTGAGCATCCACACGCAACATATCTGATTGAGTTAATTGCCCTACTAAACGTTGCGCGATATTTACATGCAATGGCGTCTCATCATAAAGCACATTTAAGTGTAGCGGATGTCTTTCATTAATTTTATTTTGAGCCAATAGCTGCTCGGCAACAACAGGCTCCCATCTTGAATCTTGTCCATTTAACATGGCTTTCGGTAAAAAATACGAACTCGGAATTGCCGCGGGAATCTCATTATTCACGATATTGGTCACAGAGACCAACGACGCTATCGCCTTACGCACATCGGCCTTAGCAACTTTAGGATCGTTGAGATTAAATTCATAAAAATAACTGCAAAGCTGTGGGAAATGTTGAAGGTCCGCGTGCACTTCTGGTACATCAAGCACCACATCAAAGTCAGATAATTTAGTGGCGATAAAAGGCAAATATTCTACACGCTCAAAAGCCACATTATTTTTCTGCCAATAATAGGGATTTTTAGTTAAGTGTATGCTTTTCACACTTTCGCTTTCGATCATATAAGCCCCGTTTGTCACCAGGGAATCAGGATCACTATATTGTGGCACAAGGCTGATATGCGCCAACATTTCCGGTAAATAAGGCGTTGCTTTATCGAGCTCAATGCGTAAAGTGCGGTCATTTTCCGCATAAATTCCTAAGCTCTTAAAAGGTTTATTTTTTTCTAAAACGCCTTTCGCATTTTTTAGATTGAGATAAGCCAAATAAGATCTTAATGGACTATTTGATTGAGACAGTGCTTGCCAAGAAAGCATGACATCTTGGGCAACTAAAGGTGCACCATTTGACCAACGAAGCCCTTCACGCAAGGTAAAGATCCAGGTTTTGTTGTCTTTGGTTTGCCAACTTTCTGCGATACCTGGCACAATTTTCCCTTCTGGATCATAAGCCGTTAAGCCTTCATACAAATCACGCAATAAGCCCTCTTGTTCTGGATAACGAACAAACCAAGGCTCAAAAGAAGGGGGATGAGTAAACGCTCGAGTCAGTAAAGTCCTACTCGGTTTTGATGTATTTTCTTGTTCAATCGGCTGACTTTGTTTCGGCTGCTCTTCCGTTACCGTATTTATAGATTTAGGGCTGTTTAATTTATCACAACCACTCAATCCCCAAACGACACCGAAAATAACCGCACTTTTAAGCCAAGTAAGGAAAAAATTATCCATTTTCAACGTCTTCTGTTTTAATCCAAAAGAAAAAGAACCAATATTTTACCGCAATTAAAATGGCAATGATCGTTCGACCCACAACGCTTGGGGTAAAATAAAAGCCAATTAAAAGCATTGTGGTTGAAAACGTTAGAATAGAAATTTTTGCTTTTTTCGTCAATGCACGACGTTCATTAAAGGATTTCAGATGCTTTTGATAAAGCTTCGTCCCTAAAAACCATTGTTCTAAACGAGAAGAACCTTTCGCAAAAGAATAAAGTGTAAGCAGTAAAAAAGGTGTTGTCGGAAGAATAGGTAAAAAAATACCAATAACACCTAATATTAAAGAAATGCATCCAAGAACAACATACATGGCCTTGGTTAAAGAAGTTTTTGGGAAAAACTTAAGTGAAACAACACCTATAACGATCGCAAGAGCAATGATGCCAGAAAAAATGATAATAGAAAAAAAGGAAGTGCCGTCCATCATAAACCCTAAATAAAAGTGATAAGCAATTATCACTGATTTTTTAGATTTTTCAACCTTGATATTATAGAATTTACCGCAATTTATTAAAGAAACTATTAGCAAAAGGAATATTTATGTCTAATCCATTACTTCATATTGAAGGCTTACCTCCGTTTTCTCAAATCAAACCGGAACATATTCAACCGGCAATCCAAAAACTCATCGAAGAAAATCGTCAAGCCATTGAACAAGTTCTAAAACAACCGCACTTTACTTGGGAAAACTTTATTGAACCGCTTTCTGAAGCAGGCGAGCACTTAAGTCGTGCTTGGTCACCGATCTCCCATTTAAATTCAGTTAAAAACAGCCCTGAATTACGTGATGCGTACCAAGCTTGCTTACCACTACTCTCTGAATACAGTACTTGGGTAGGTCAACACGAAGGGTTATACAATGCCTACTTGGCCCTAAAAAATAGCCCTGAGTTTGCGACTTATTCCGTCGCGCAGAAGAAAGCCATTGAAAATGCATTACGTGATTTTGAGCTTTCAGGTATCGGTTTATCCGAAGAAAAACAAAAACGTTATGGTGAGATTGTTGCTCGCTTATCTGAATTAAGCGCACAATTTAGTAATAATGTACTCGATGCTACCATGGGCTGGGAAAAAGTCATTGAAGATGAAAGTGAATTAGCGGGTCTTCCTGAATCCGCATTACTTGCGGCAAAACAATCCGCAGAAAGTAAAGGCTTGAAAGGCTATCGCTTTACGTTAGAAATCCCAAGTTATTTGCCAATCATGACCTATTGTGAAAATGCAGCATTACGCGAAGAAATGTATCGTGCTTATGCGACTCGCGCTTCTGATCAAGGTCCAAATGCAGGTAAATGGGACAATACGGCGATTATTGAAGAAATCATGACGTTACGTGTGGAACTAGCTAAATTGCTAGGTTTTAATACCTATACTGAACGCTCACTTGCTACCAAAATGGCAGAAAATCCACAACAAGTATTAGATTTCTTAAATAACCTTGCGGATCGTTCAAAAGCACAAGGCGAGAAAGAATTAGCTGAACTCAAAGCTTATTGTGAAAAAGAATTTGGCGTCACTGAACTTGCACCTTGGGATATCAGTTTCTATTCCGAAAAACAAAAACAACATTTATATGCGATCAATGATGAAGAACTTCGTCCTTATTTCCCTGAAGATCGCGTTATTTCGGGCTTATTTGAATTAATTAAACGTATTTTTAATATTCGTGCAGTTGAACGTTTTGGCGTCGATACGTGGCACAAAGATGTGCGTTTCTTTGATTTAATTGATGAAACCGATGAAGTTCGAGGCAGTTTCTATCTCGATCTTTATGCACGCGAAAATAAACGTGGCGGCGCATGGATGGATGATTGTATCGGCAGAAAACGCAATGCTGACGGTTCAATTCAAAAACCGGTTGCCTATTTAACGTGTAACTTCAACGCGCCTATTGGTGATAAACCTGCACTATTCACCCATGATGAAGTCACCACTCTCTTCCATGAATTTGGTCATGGTATTCACCATATGCTCACCAAAGTTGATGTGCCGGATGTTGCGGGGATCAATGGTGTACCTTGGGATGCGGTAGAACTACCAAGTCAATTTATGGAAAACTGGTGTTGGGAAAAAGAAGCGCTTGATTTTATTTCGGGTCACTTTGAAACGCACGAACCATTGCCAGAAGAAAAATTAAATCAACTTCTCAAAGCGAAAAACTATCAAGCGGCAATGTTTGTGTTACGTCAGCTTGAATTTGGCTTGTTTGATTTTACCCTTCATCATACTTTTGAAGTGGGTAAAGCTAACCAAGTGCTTGATACCTTAAAAGCAGTGAAAGATAAAGTTGCCGTGATTAAAGGTGTTGAATGGGCAAGAGCACCACATAGCTTTAGCCATATCTTTGCAGGCGGTTATGCGGCAGGTTATTACAGCTATTTATGGGCTGAAGTGTTATCTGCAGATGCCTTCTCTCGCTTTGAAGAGGAAGGGATTTTCAATCCGGTTACGGGTAAATCCTTCTTAGATGAAATTCTCACTCGCGGCGGCTCTGAAGAACCAATGGTATTATTCAAACGTTTCCGTGGACGTGAACCTCAACTAGACGCATTGCTTCGTCACAAAGGCATTGCAAACTAATGAACTAAAAAAGAGCGGTCAAATTTTTGACCGTTTTTTATTTTTCTAATATGCAGAAAATAAAAAAGCCCTCGGTAATCCGAAGGCTTTCATTTTACTATCGTAATAAAAATTAGCGACGTAAACCTAAACGAGCAATAGTGCTTTGGTATAAAGCAAGATCAGTACGTTTTAAGTAGTCTAAAAGTTTACGACGACGAGAAACCATACGTAATAAACCACGACGACCATGGTGGTCTTTTTTGTGCTCAGCAAAGTGAGCTTGTAAGTGGTTGATTTGTGCAGTTAATAATGCGATTTGAACTTCAGAAGAACCAGTATCTTTCGCATCGCGACCAAATTCAGCAACGATTGCTGCTTTTTTTTCAGTACTTAGAGACATTTTTTACTCCTAAAAGGTAGTGTTATTAATACATCATTCGCCGATCTCTAACTCAGCGATGACAAGGAGCCTGAATTTTAACGATTGAGCAGGATAAAGGCAAGCTTTATTCTACTCATTCCTTGATAAATTAATCTTTCAGCGCTTTAATTTTTTCAATCACGTTTGTGGTTGAACAGCCATTTTCGAAATTCAATACGCGAACATCGCCACCATTTGCCCACACTTCTTTACTGCCTGCAATCTCTTCTGGTT
>NZ_CALJRX010000267.1 GCF_937976265.1 uncultured Haemophilus sp. | reverse complement strand
AATATGCCAAACAGTTTATTGATCCAACGCGCAAAAATCTGATTATTTCTCCTTGCTCCAGTAAAGCCGAGAAAGATTGGTTGGTGGAGCGTTATGCTGAAGTGGCAAATATTGCTCATCAACATAATGTGAATGTGATTTTTTGTAGCTCGCCGGCAAAACGCGAATTAGAAATGGTGAAAAAAATTACCGCACTTTGTGATTTTGAACCGGTTGATGCATCTGGAAAAACCAGTTTGAAACAACTTGCCGCATTAATTCATCAAGCAAATTTAGTCATCTCGCCTGATTCTGGGCCAGCTCATATCGCGACCACGCAAGGAACACCTGTCATTGGATTGTATGCCTATCACAATCCATTGCGCACCGCACCTTATCATAATCTGGATAATGTGGTGTCGGTATATGAAGAAAATGTGCAAAAAGAACAAGGAAAACCTTCAAGTGAATTGCCTTGGGCGACCAAATTAAAAGGTAAAAATTTAATGGCTGAAATTCAGGTAGAGCAAGTGGTGGCTCAGATGAGAGCCTTGAATTTATTTTAAAGTGCGGTCAATTTTAGAGATAAAAAAGCCCTCAAATGAGGGCTAAAAGAATCATAAAGTTCCTTGCGAATTATTCGCCTTTTTGTGCATTGTAAGCTTCTAATGCACGAAGAGAGTAGGTGTAAGCTGCACCTGCATTTAATGCGATAGACATTGCTAATGCTGCTGCGACTTCTTCTTCAGTTGCCCCTGCTTTCACCGCTTCATCAGCATGCACGCCAATGCAGCTTTCACAACGAGTTGTTACGGCAACCGCTAATGCAATTAATTCACGGGTTTTGGCATCTAATACGTTACCTTCTGCTGCAGCCGCACCTAATGCGCCATAAGCTTGTAACATTTTAGGGTATTTTTTACCTAATGCACCGAATGATTTTTTAACGTGTGCTACATCATTTTTCCAATCTGCAAACATTGTTTTTCTCCTTAAATTTAGTACAAATTTCGAGAGGAATTATAAGCAGATTAGCGTATGATACTTGTCAAATTGTCTTAACTTTTAGACGGAAAATCTCACAATGGATTATTTAGATAAATTAACACAGCTGGCGCAAGTGCGAGGGGAAATTAATATTCGCTGCTTGTTTCAAGGGGATTGGCAAGTTGAACATCAGCCAGATGCGGCGGAATATCAAGGTTTATTTCATTTAATCGAGCAAGGTGAGTGTTGGGTAACCTTTGCGGGAAAACAATTTCATTTGAAAAAAGGTGATCTCTTTTTTCTCCCTCAAAATCGACCGCACTTTTTGGGCAGTTCTCAACAAAAAAGAGAGAATAGCCTACAGAGAGAGCAATCAAATGCACTTTTTAATGTCCATCAAATAGGGGCCGGTACGCCCGATCTGAAGATGTTTTGTGGGACGTTTTATTATCAAAAACCGTCATTATTAATTGATTCGTTACCAGATTATTTGCATCTTTCGCTACAAAATACGCCTGTAGAGCCCTTGGTTTCACTTTTTTTACAAGAAGCTGAGAAACCGGAGCAAGGCACAAAATCAGTGATTGATGCCTTATCGAATGTGTTGTTTATTTATATTTTGCGTCATGCTCAGCAAATAGGTTTGCTCAATCAAGGCTTATTAGCCGCATTGCAGGATAAAAGACTGAATCAAGTCCTTGAAAAGATCCTGTTTTCACCTCAATTAGATTGGAATATTGAGCAATTAGCCGAGTTGGCATCCATGTCTCGTGCAACCTTTATGCGGATCTTTCAACAGCAATTAGGGATGCCACCAGGAAAATTTCTCACACAAGTGCGGTTAGAAATGGCGGCTGTTTTATTGAAAAATACGCAAAAGACTATTTTAGCGATTGCCCTTGAAATAGGGTATCAATCAGAAGCACATTTTAGTAAGGCGTTTAAAGCAATTTATGGGCTTTCACCGAGCCAATTTCGCAAAACCTAGCCTATCGTTTAAAACTTGCGTTATAATGACCGCACTTTAGGCGGCTCTGTCGCCTTTAATTTTTTAAGGTATTGTTATGTTTAATAAAATATTTTCATGGTTTGAAAACCGTTTAAATCCTTATCCGGAAAGCAATCCAACGACGCCTGAAAAAGGCTTGTTCCGTTTTATTTGGTCAAGCATTGATGGCATGAAAGGCTGGATTTTTTTACTCGCGGTATTGACGGTTGGTACCGGCGTGATGGAAGCCTTACTTTTCCAATTCATGGGCTTATTAGTAGATTGGCTAGGTGCTTATTCACCAACTACACTTTGGCAAGAAAAAGGGCATTTGCTTGCCGGTATGGCAGCTTTGCTTATTTTCAGTATTGTATGGTCATTTGTGGGCGTGAATGTGCGCTTACAAACGCTACAAGGAGTATTCCCAATGCGTTTGCGTTGGAATTTCCACCGATTAATGCTAGGGCAAAGCTTAAGTTTCTATCAAGATGAATTTGCGGGTCGTGTATCGGCGAAAGTGATGCAAACCGCGCTTGCGGTGCGTGATACCGTCATGACCATTGCAGATATGTTGGTGTATGTTGCCGTATATTTTATTACTTCTGGCTTAGTGCTTGCGGCTTTAGATACTTGGTTTTTAGTGCCGTTTTTCTTGTGGATTGTGGCATTTGTGACGATTTTACGTTTGCTTATTCCTCGTTTAGCGAAAACTGCACAACGACAAGCTGATGCGCGCTCTCTAATGACGGGGCGTATTACGGATGCTTACTCAAATATTGCAACGGTAAAACTATTTTCACATGATGCGAGAGAAGCGAATTATGCAAAACGTTCCATGGAAGAATTTATGGTCACCGTGCATGCACAAATGCGTTTGGCGAGTTCATTAGATACCTTAACTTACGCAACCAATATCTTCTTAACGTTAAGCACCGCAATTTTAGGCGTGGTGTTATGGCAAAACGGTCAAGTAGGCGTGGGGGCAGTGGCGACAGCAACCGCGATGGCGTTACGTGTAAATGGTCTTTCTCGTTGGATTATGTGGGAATCAGCTCGTTTATTTGAAAATATCGGGACGGTGAATGATGGTATGGCGACGTTGACTAAACCACACACCATTGTTGATAAGCCAAATTGTGTTGCATTAGAAGTAAAACAAGGTGAGATCAAATTTAACAATGTTTCGTTTGCCTATGATCCGAATAAACCGTTGCTTAACCATTTTAATCTCACCATCAAACCGGGTGAAAAAGTGGGCTTAATTGGTCGTTCCGGTGCGGGTAAATCAACCATTGTGAATTTACTTCTACGTTTCTATGAAGCGCAAGAAGGTTCAATTACCATTGATGGTCAAAATATTTTAGATGTAAGCCAAGAAAGCCTTCGTAATCAGATTGGTCTTGTAACACAAGATACCTCGCTTTTACACCGTTCTGTTCGCGATAACATCATTTATGGTCGCCCAACTGCGACGGATGAAGAAATGATAAATGCAGCTAAACGTGCGGAAGCAGCCGATTTCATTCCTTATCTCAGCGATGCACAGGGTAGAAAAGGCTATGATGCTCATGTTGGTGAACGTGGGGTAAAACTGTCGGGTGGACAACGCCAACGTATTGCTATTGCGCGTGTCATGTTAAAAGATGCACCAATTTTACTGTTGGATGAAGCGACCAGTGCGCTAGACTCTGAAGTGGAAGTGGCGATTCAAGAAAGTCTCGACAAGATGATGGAAAATAAAACGGTTATTGCCATCGCTCACCGTTTATCCACTATTGCGGCAATGGATCGTTTAATCGTGTTAGATAAAGGGCAAATTGTCGAGCAAGGGACTCACGCAGAGTTGCTTGAACAAAATGGCCTTTATGCTCGCCTTTGGAAACATCAAAGTGGTGGCTTCTTGAGTGAGCATGCCGAGTAAAACACAGGAAAAAATGACCGCACTTTGCAAAGGTGTAAATCTTGAGAGAGTTTAGATAGAGATTGAACTTTTCTCATAATTAGTGCGAATTTCCTTTGACTATTTTATTGACAACAGGTAATATTCGCACCCTATGCAAAAGGTAAAACTACCCCTAACCGTTGATCCGGTTAAAGACGCTCAACAAAGAATTGATTATGATGGTTATTATACCGCTAGTCAGTTAGTGCGTTTAGCTGAATCTACGGGGAAAGTGCTCAGCGATGCACAGGTAACATTATCGTTTTATATTGATCCACAAAAATTAGTGGTGATGAAAGGGCAAGTACAAGTTGATGTCGAATTAGACTGTCAACGTTGTGGCGAACCATTCAAACAAACATTGGAATGTCATTTTATGTATAGTCCAGTGGCTAATTGGGATCAGGCTGATGACTTGCCGGAAATTTATGAGCCAATCGAATTTAATGAGTTTGGTGAAATAGATTTACTTGGTGCAGTGGAAGACGAACTTATTTTAGCTCTACCGCTTGTCCCAATGCATTCATCTGAACACTGTGAAGTGTCCGCGCACGAACAGGTTTTTGGCGAATTGCCTGAAGAATTGGCAAAAAAACCGAACCCGTTCGCTGTATTAGCTAATTTAAAGCAAAAGTAAATTAAATTTAGGAGTATAGCCAATGGCTGTTCAACAAAACAAAAAATCTCGTTCACGTCGTGATATGCGTCGTTCACACGATGCATTAACTACTGCTGCAGTATCAGTGGATAAAGCAAGCGGTGAAACTCACTTACGCCACCACGTAACTGCTGACGGTTACTATCGTGGTCGCAAAGTGATCAATAAGTAATTTTACTTATAAGGTATTCACTTGAACCGTCTAACCTTAGCGTTAGATGTGATGGGCGGGGACATTGGTCCCCGTATTACTATCCCCGCATCTCTTTCAGCGTTGGAAGCAGATCCAATGCTCTCTTTAGTGCTGTTTGGCGATAGCCAACAAATTTCCCCCTTACTGGAAAATGCACCTTCTTCTCTTTTAGAACGTATTCAAATTCATCATTGCACTAAGACGATTGATAACAATCAAGGTATTTCTCATGCATTGCGTCATAGCAAAGGCACGTCGATGCGTTTAGCTATTGAAATGGTTCAGAAAGGCGAGGCACAAGGTTGTGTCAGCGCAGGAAATACGGGCGCATTGATGGGATTGTCAAAGGTACTCTTACAGCCATTAGAAGGAATTCAACGCCCTGCGTTGGTATCCTTATTACCGTCGATGACGGGTGATAAAACCGTGATGTTAGATTTAGGCGCAAACGTAGAATGTTCTGCTCAAAATCTTTATGAATTTGCCGTCATGGGCTCGATCTTTGCCGAAAACCGATTGAACTTAGTTTATCCACGTATTGCCTTACTCAATATTGGTGTGGAAGAAATTAAAGGACATCAATCCATTCGTGAAGCCGCGAATTTATTAGAAAAATCGACCGCACTTAATTATACCGGCTTTATTGAAGGTAACCTTTTATTAAATGGTGTGGCTGATGTGATCGTGAGTGATGGGTTTTCGGGAAATATTGCATTAAAAACCCTTGAAGGGGCAGCTAAGAATCTGTTATCTCTTCTGAAAGGAAAAGAAAAACAGCCTATTTTTAAATTATTTGCCAAATTTATTCTGCGTTTTTTCTTTAAGGATGTTTATCATCGCTTGAAACGCATTAACCCAGATGAATATAATGGGGCATCTTTACTCGGATTAACGGCTGTTGTGGTGAAAAGCCATGGCAGCGCAAATGTGGATGCATTTGCTCGTGCAATTGCGGATGCAGCTTTGCAAGCGCGTTTGCAAATTCCACAAAAAATCTTGGCGGGTTTACAACGTTATTAATTAATAAGTTTTGATATTATGAATAGTAGAATTTTATCCACCGGTAGCTATTTGCCGAGCCATATTCGTACCAATGCGGATTTGGAAAAAATGGTTGATACTTCAGATGAATGGATCGTGACACGTTCAGGTATTCGTGAACGTCGTATTGCTGCAGCAGATGAAACTGTTGCAACAATGGGATGTGAAGCAGCCAAAAAAGCACTTGAAATGGCCAATCTTGATCCTCAAGAAATTGAGTTGATCATCGTTGCAACAACCAGTGGTTCTCACGCTTATCCAAGTTCAGCTTGCCAAGTTCAAGGTTTATTAGGTATTGAAGATGCGATTTCTTTTGATTTAGCCGCGGCTTGCACCGGTTTCGTTTATGCTTTAGGCGTAGCGGATAAATTTATTCGTTCAGGTAGCGTGAAAAAAGCCCTTGTCATTGGTGCAGATCTTAACTCGCGTAAATTAGACGAAACCGATCGTAGCACTGTTGTATTGTTTGGTGATGGTGCGGGTGCCGTGATCTTAGAAGCATCAGAGCAAGAAGGCATTATTTCAACGCATTTACATGCATCGCCAGATAACAATGCGGCATTGCTACTTCCACAAGCAGAACGTGGCGTGGAGAAATCTGGCTATATTGAAATGCAAGGTAATGAAACCTTTAAATTAGCGGTGCGCGAGCTTTCCAATGTGGTGGAAGAAACCCTTTCTGCCAATAATCTCCAAAAAACAGATATTGACTGGCTTGTGCCACATCAAGCAAATTTACGTATCATCACTGCAACAGCAAAAAAATTAGAGATGGATATGTCGCAAGTCGTGGTAACGCTTGATCGTACAGCCAATACCAGTGCGGCGACTGTGCCAACGGCTTTAGATGAAGCGGTACGTGATGGTCGAATTCAACGCGGTCAATTGCTTTTACTTGAAGCTTTTGGCGGTGGTTGGACTTGGGGTTCAGCATTGGTGCGATTCTAATTAATTTGTTAGAATCCCGACAGAATTTTAAAAGTGCGGTTAAATTTGACCGCACTTTCAACATTTAAACGATGAAGAAATAGGAAGAAAACATGAAAAAATTCGCAATGGTTTTTCCAGGACAAGGTTCTCAAGCTGTTGGCATGTTAGCAGATCTTGCTAACGAATATCCGGTAGTCACTGAGACTTTTAAACAAGCCTCTGAAGCGCTTGGCTATGATTTATGGAACTTGGTTCAACAAGGTCCTGCAGAAGAGTTAAATAAAACCTGGCAAACTCAGCCGGCATTATTAGCGGCATCCGTTGCGATCTTCCGTGTATGGCAAGAAAAATACCCACAATTACAACCAAGTGTGATGGCTGGCCACAGTTTAGGTGAATATTCAGCATTAGTTTGTGCAGGTGTAATTGATTTTAAAGATGCGATTAAATTAGTGGAATTACGCGGTAAATTAATGCAACAAGCGGTACCTGAAGGTACAGGTGCAATGTATGCGATTATTGGTTTAGATAATGACGCTATTATCAATGCATGTAAACAAGCCGAGCAAGGTGAAGTCGTATCTGCAGTAAACTTTAACTCACCAGGCCAAGTAGTCATTGCGGGAGCAAAAGAAGCGGTAGAACGTGCAGCTACATTATGTAAAGAAGCGGGCGCAAAACGTGCTTTACCATTAGCGGTAAGTGTTCCTTCACATTGCGCATTAATGAAACCAGCAGCAGAACAATTAGCCGTAACACTTGAAGGCATTACGCTTAATGCGCCAGCAACACCAGTATTAAACAACGTGGATGTGAAAGCGGAAACAGAAAGTGCAGAAATTCGTACCGCACTTATTCGTCAATTATATAGCCCTGTTCGTTGGACTGAAACTGTTGAGAAAATGGCGCAGGATGGCGTAGAAGTTTTAGTTGAAATGGGTCCAGGTAAAGTATTAAACGGTTTAACA
Source organism: uncultured Haemophilus sp. (assembly GCF_937976265.1). Classification (GTDB taxonomy): domain Bacteria; phylum Pseudomonadota; class Gammaproteobacteria; order Enterobacterales; family Pasteurellaceae; genus Haemophilus_D. The sequence continues at coordinate 7,504 of NZ_CALJRX010000267.1, read as the reverse complement.
AAACGTATCGTGGCAGAATTACAAGCAACATCAGTAAACGATGTGGCATCATTAGATGCTGTTGAAGCATTATTAGCATAAAAGGGGATTAAAAATGCAAAATAAAATCGCATTAGTGACAGGTGCAACACGTGGTATTGGCCGCGCAATTGCAGAAGAATTAGCATCAAAAGGTGCATTTGTAATTGGTACCGCAACCTCTGAAAAAGGTGCAGATACCATTTCTGCTTACCTTGGCGATAAAGGTAAAGGTTTAGTATTAAATGTGGCAGACAAAGAAAGTATTGATGCCGTATTAGAACAAATTAAAGAACAATTCGGTGATATTGATATTCTCGTGAATAACGCAGGTATCACACGCGATAACTTATTAATGCGTATGAAAGATGAAGAATGGTTCGATATTATGCAAACCAATTTAACTTCTGTATTCCATCTTTCTAAAGCGATGTTACGTTCCATGATGAAAAAACGTTTCGGTCGTATCATTACTATTGGCTCAGTGGTGGGTTCAATGGGTAATCCGGGTCAATCTAACTATTGTGCAGCAAAAGCGGGTTTAATTGGCTTCTCTAAAGGTTTAGCTAAAGAAGTGGCATCACGTGGTATTACTGTAAACGTTGTGGCTCCAGGCTTTATCGCAACGGACATGACAGAAGTGCTTACTGAAGAACAAAAAGCGGGTATTCTTGGTAATGTCCCAGCTGGTCGTTTAGGTGAGCCAAAAGATATCGCAAAAGCGGTGGCGTTTTTAGCTTCTGACGATGCGGCTTATATTACGGGCACTACATTGCATGTGAATGGCGGCTTATATATGAGCTAACCCTTTAGGGGATATATATCTGGGATTTTGTCTATAAAATATAGCAAAGCTGTTTAGTTAATGATAAAATCCCAATCGCAATGTAACTTTTTCTCTGTATGTGTTTTTACATTGCCTGTTTTTTGTGGTGCGACCACCTAAGAAATAGTTGCAACTTTATCAAAAATGCATACACTAACCGCTCTTAAATGAGTTAAAACAACAATAGGAAAAACAAATGAGTATTGAAGAACGCGTGAAAAAAATCATCGTTGAACAATTAGGTGTTAAAGAAGAAGACGTAAAACCAGAAGCTTCTTTCGTTGAAGATTTAGGTGCGGATTCTTTAGATACAGTTGAATTAGTAATGGCTTTAGAAGAAGAATTCGATATCGAAATTCCTGATGAAGAAGCTGAAAAAATCACAACTGTTCAATCTGCGATTGACTACGTTCAAAACAATCAGTAATTTTTAAGTTGGGCGATCTTTTAGGTCGCCTAATTTATTTCTTTAAATTCCTTTCTAAATTACTTATCTTCAAATAAAACAAGATACATCTAAATCTTTTAAATTTCAGACCGCACTTTCCTTTATTTAATCTCTCTCAGATTTGCTTTTATTGTTTGGTTCCCCTATTTTTTGATTTAAAACAAAATTTACCCTAAAAATACTTATTATGAGTTAATTTTGGTGCTAATATTTGGGTCAAATTTTTTTCTAATTAACCATAAAATGATTCGGAGTATCTTATGGATTTTCTAATGAACCTAGGTGAAGGTAGCCAGTTTGCGATTCAGCTTGCTATTGTTCTTATCTGTTTATTTTACGGGGCAAAAAAAGGTGGTATTGCACTGGGTATGCTCGGTGGAGTAGGCTTAATTGTTCTTGTTTTCGGCTTTGGTATTGAACCAGGTAAGCCCGCTATCGATGTGATGTTAACCATCCTTGCGGTGGTGGTGACATCAGCAACATTACAAGCCAGTGGTGGTTTAGATGTCATGTTACAAATCGCGGAGAAAATGCTTCGTCGTAACCCGAAATATGTCAGTATTTTGGCACCATTCGTCACTTGTTTCTTAACTATTTTATGTGGTACAGGACACGTGGTTTATACCATGTTACCAATCATCTATGATATCGCGATCAAAAATGGTATTCGTCCTGAACGTCCAATGGCAGCAAGTTCAATTGCCTCTCAAATGGGTATCATCGCGTCACCTGTTTCGGTGGCAGTCGTGACTTTAACCACATTCTTAGTGAATGCTAAAACTCCATTAGCAGGTTTTGATGGCTATTTAGATTTATTAAAAATTACTGTGCCTTCAACCCTTTTCGGTGTATTAGCTATCGGTATTTTCAGCTGGTTCCGTGGTAAAGATTTAGATAAAGACCCAGAATTCCAAGAGAAATTAAAAGATCCCGAATTCAAAAAATATGTTTATGGTGATAGCGCATCATTGTTAGACAAAAAATTACCACAATCTAGCTGGAATGCGATGTGGATCTTCTTTGGTGCAATTTTAGTGGTAGCGGTCTTAGGTTACTTTAAAGATTTACGCCCAGCCTTTGAAAAATCAGCACCAGCCCAAGTGGTTGAAATTGTTTCTGCTGATAAAGCTGTGAAAACCTTTAATGTTAAAGACGGTAAAATTGTGGCATTAGCGAAAGACGGTACATTAGTGCTTGATGTTAAAGACAGCAAAGCAAAAGCAAAAACTGCCTATAACAACGTTGCGATTTATAACGATAAAGGTGAAGTTGCTCAAACAATTACCGCTCAAGATAACAGTGTTGTGATCACAGCGGGAGATAAAACTGAAACGATTGATAACGCTGCAATCGTATTAAAAGATACCGCGAAGAAAAAAGTGAATTTAAGTATGGTTCACGTTATTCAAATTTTCATGTTATCAGCGGGTGCATTAATTGTTATCTTTACCAAAACTGATGTAGGCAAAATCAGTAAAAATGAAATTTTCCGTTCAGGTATGATCGCGTTAGTGGCTGTATTCGGGATTTCTTGGATGGCAGAAACCATGTTTACTGTTCACACACCAATGATGAAAGCAGCACTTGGTGATGTGGTAAAAGCACATCCTTGGACTTACGCTGTGATGTTATTATTAATTTCTAAATTCGTAAACTCACAAGCGGCAGCATTGGTTGCATTCGTTCCACTAGCTTTAGGTATCGGTGTTGATCCTGCTGTTATCTTAGCCTTTGCTTCAGCTTGTTACGGTTACTACATTTTACCAACTTACCCAAGCGATCTTGCGGCAATCCAATTCGACCGTTCAGGTACAACTCATATCGGTAAGTTTGTAATTAACCACAGCTTTATTTTACCGGGCTTAATCGGTGTAATCACTTCATGTATCTTTGGTTACATTTTCACAAGCTTGTTTGGTTATCTATAATTAACTAGCTGATAAAAGAAAAGGCTATTCGTTTGAATAGCCTTTTTATTTGTAAAGTGCGGTTAAATTTTAGGATGTTTTATCTCGATGCTCTATCTGACTTTATCATTCATAAAAATCCCTAAAAAACTGACCGCACTTTTGCGCTTCTTAAAATAAATTCCCGCTAAAGGTTGAAACATAGGGGGATTTATTGCGATAATCTTCATTATTTTTTGGGTGATCTTTCGGGCTGCCATTTTTTCAGGTGGCCAGTTTTTATTAGGAAAGATTAATTTGAACATTATTTAAGTTAGAAGAATAACAATGGCTGAAAAACGTAATATTTTTTTAGTAGGTCCAATGGGCGCGGGTAAAAGCACCATTGGCCGTCAGCTTGCGCAACAATTGAATATGGATTTTGTCGATTCAGATGCCGTAATTGAGGAACGTGCGGGAGCAGACATTAGCTGGATTTTTGATTTAGAAGGCGAAGAAGGCTTTCGTAAGCGTGAAGAACGTATTATCAATGAATTGACTCAATTACAAGGCGTTGTGCTTTCCACTGGTGGTGGGGCAGTGATGTCAAAAGAGAATCGCAATTATCTTTCTGCTCGTGGCATTGTCATTTATTTAGAAACCACGGTAGATAAGCAATATCAACGTACACAACGTGATAAAAAGCGCCCATTATTACAAGGGGCTGATGACCCTCGCCAAGTGCTTGAAGATTTAGCTAAAGTGCGTAATCCGTTATACGAAGAAATTGCGGATATTACTTTGCCAACAGATGAGCAAAATGCCAAAGTAATGGTTAATCAAATTGTTGATTTAATTGATAATCTAAACGGCTTAAACGGTTCACTCTAAGGATTAAAAATGTTGTGCGTAAATGTTGAATTAAAAGAACGTCGTTATCCCATTTATATTGGCGAAGGTTTATTAAAAGATGAAACCTGTTATCCGCTGAAGAAAGGGGATAAGGTGATGATCGTGACTAATCCAACTGTCGCACAATATTATCTTGAAACCGTTACACAAACGCTAGAAAAAATCGGTTGCCAGGTCGAATCGGTATTATTGCCTGATGGCGAAAAATACAAAACGCTCGATTCTTTAAACCTCATTTTTACCGCACTTTTAAAACATAATCATGGGCGAGATACCACCATTATTGCATTAGGAGGTGGTGTGATTGGTGATGTGGCAGGTTTTGCTGCAGCAAGCTATCAGCGTGGCGTGCGTTTTATTCAAATTCCTACCACATTATTAGCCCAAGTGGATTCTTCTGTTGGTGGCAAAACAGCCGTTAATCATGAGTTGGGCAAAAATATGATTGGGGCGTTTTATCAACCTTCTACGGTGATCATTGATACCCTTACACTCAATACCTTGCCAAAACGTGAAGTGAATGCGGGACTTGCGGAAGTCATTAAATATGGGGCGATTTTAGATTATGCCTTTTTTGAATGGCTTGAAGCACATATTGATGAATTGGTCGCGTTAAATCAACAGTCACTTCAACATTGCATTGCGCGTTGTTGCCAAATCAAAGCAGATGTTGTTGCGCGCGATGAAACTGAAAAAGGTGATCGGGCATTATTAAATCTCGGCCATACTTTTGGTCATGCGATCGAAACACATTTAGGCTATGGAAACTGGTTACATGGTGAGGCTGTTGCTGCAGGAACCATGATGGCCGCCGTATTATCCGAACAATTAGGCGATCTTTCTTTTGAAGATGTTGCACGTTTAGAAAAACTTTTAGCGCGCGCTAATTTACCGACCGTTTCGCCTGATACCATGCAACCAGACGATTATTTACCGCATATGATGCGAGATAAAAAAGTGCTAGCAGGCAAGTTGCGTCTTGTGTTGCTAAAAGCCCTTGGTCAAGCCTACGTGGCGACTGATACTGACAAATCTCTTGTGCTAAGCGCCATTGAGCGTTGCACACAACATGACTAACTGTCATTGCTCTCATGTTGCGTCCGAAAAATAACAAAACGAAACCTCGAATTAAACACCGCCCGTTTTTGAAATGGGCGGGCGGTAAATTTCGTTTAACGGACGATCTCAACCGAGTCTTTCCAAAAAGAAAACAGTGTTTGATTGAACCATTTGTTGGTGCGGGCGCTGTTTTTTTAAATTCTCATTTTGAACGTTATATTTTGGCGGATATTAATCCCGATTTAATTAACTTGTTTAATATCGTCAAAGACAATGTGGATGCCTATATTGAGGCTTGTAAGCCAATTTTCTTTGCAGAGAATGCCAATACAGCCGACTATTATTACGCACAACGTGAAGCTTTTAATCAATCCACCGATCCTTTCGAGCGTTCGGTGTTGTTCCTTTATTTGAACCGATTTGGGTTTAATGGCTTGTGTCGTTATAACAGTAAAAATGAGTTTAATGTGCCCTTTGGCGCTTATAAAACCCATTATTTCCCAGAAGATGAATTACGCTATTTCGCCCATAAAGCACAAAGTGCGGTCTTTTTATGTGCTGATTTTCAACAAACGTTTGAATTAGCGGATAAACACAGCGTGATCTATTGTGATCCGCCTTATGCACCACTTCCGCAAGATACTAATTTTACTGGATATGCGGGGAATGCTTTTGGTCTTGAGCATCAAAAGAATTTAGCGGAATGTGCAAAGAAAGCACAAAAAGAAAAGCAAATTTCTGTCGTGATTTCTAACCACGATACAAAATTCACACGTGAGATTTACAAAGGGGCAAAATTTAAACGCGTTAAAGTACAGCGCTCGATTAGCCAATCTTCAGAAAAACGAGTCAAAGTAAAAGAATTAATTGCCATCTTTAAAGGTTAATTTAGCAGGTTAATTCTGGATTGATTTTAATCTCAAAGCCTTTTACTTCGGGATAAGTTGGTTGAATTGCAGCGAGTAATTCGCGTTGGCGAAATAAAATCCCTTGGCGAACGACCGCACTTTTGACTTCGATAAAGAGTTTCCCATCTGTGATGGATCCTAAACGAAAGAGCCCTTTGAATTCTTGTGGGAAAAGACGGCTGATGTTTTGGTTCTGTTCATTCAACATTAAGCCTTTCTGCATGATTTGGGCAAATTGTGATCCTTCTAGCACATCAATAATATTCATGGCTTTTTGATAACGCTCATGCTTGTTTTCCACAAAAATACCCCAATAATGACTTTACGTTGAATTTCCGATACAATACACACAAATTTTGTCAGAGACAATAAGATGATGAAATCAAATAAAGGTAAAACAAATTTCTGGTCGCAGTTGCTGTTAAGCATGATTGCGATTTTTGCTTTGCCTGTTGCTCAGGGATTGGAGGTGCCGCCTTCATCAAATATGAGCGGTGAAAATTACCAAACATCATCTGAACAACATATGTTGATTGCGGTGCGTGAAATTCGTCAAGCATTGCAGGTTCAACCTCAGTCAACAAATCACAAAACCCATTCCAATCAAAAACACGAAAAAATTCAACCGCACTTTATCGCGGCAGAGTTTCCTGTTTTTGCCCCTATTCGTGCAGGTCCAGCCATCATTTAATTTTCTTTTATCTTTGAACGAACCGATTTTTTAATCGGATGATCCTTTTTATTTTTTATTTGAAAGAGAAATTATGAGTTTTTTAACAAAAATTTTTGGCAGCCGTAACGAACGTATTTTACGCAGATTAAGAAAACAAGTTGCGAAAATCAACAAAATGGAGCCGGCTTTTGAAGCATTGAGTGATGATGAATTAAGAGCAAAAACTGACGAGTTCCGTAGCCGTTTAGCTAACGGTGAAACCTTACAACAAATTTTACCTGAAGCGTTTGCTACCGTGCGTGAAGCGGGTAAACGTGTACTCGGTATGCGCCATTTCGATGTGCAATTAATCGGTGGTATGGTGCTTACCAATCGTTGTATCGCAGAGATGCGTACGGGTGAAGGTAAAACTTTAACCGCAACCTTGCCTTGTTATTTAATGGCATTGGAAGGTAAAGGCGTACACGTTGTGACCGTGAATGATTACTTAGCTCGTCGTGACGCGGAAACTAACCGCCCATTATTTGAATTCTTAGGTATGACTGTTGGGGTGAATATCCCAGGTTTACCGCCTGAAGCAAAACGTGAAGCTTATGCAGCAGATATTACCTATGCGACAAACAGCGAATTAGGTTTTGATTACCTTCGTGATAACTTAGCGCACTCTAAAGAAGAGCGTTTCCAACGCCATTTAGGCTATGCCTTAGTGGATGAGGTGGACTCTATCTTAATCGACGAAGCACGTACGCCGTTGATTATTTCGGGGCAAGCAGA
>NZ_CALJRX010000266.1 GCF_937976265.1 uncultured Haemophilus sp. | reverse complement strand
GTGATGGGTTCCCTTGTGGCGAGCTTTAAAATGGAAACCGCTGCGCCAATGCTCTATACAATGACCGCTTGCGTGGTTATTTCAGCCCTTTCTTACTACTTCCTGACTTATCTTAATTCACCTAAGCATTAACGCTTTCGTTCATATCTCATAAGAAATGATTAGATATGAACGAGAACAATTGTGTAATTTAAAGTTAGAACGAAAAAATAAAAAAAAAATAGAAAATTTCAATCAAAATTAGGTTTTAAATAGGCAAATGTTATTGATTTAATAGGTTTTCATCTCCAAACGATCGGAGTATGATGCTCTCGAAACTTTCTTCAACCCTAGTTATTCATATAAGGAGTTTTCTATGAGTTCAAAGTGCCCTTTTTCACATTTATCTACTACAAACTTAACTATGGGCAATGGCGCTCCAGTAGCTGACAATCAAAACAGTTTAACTGCCGGTCCTCGCGGTCCATTACTCTCACAAGATTTATGGCTTAACGAAAAATTAGCTGACTTCGTACGCGAAGTTATTCCAGAGCGTCGTATGCACGCGAAAGGCTCCGGTGCATTTGGTACCTTTACTGTTACACATGACATTACTCAATATACTCGCGCAAAAATTTTCAGCGAAGTAGGTAAAAAAACAGAAATGTTCGCTCGCTTTACCACTGTTGCGGGTGAACGTGGTGCTGCAGATGCGGAACGTGATATTCGTGGTTTCGCGTTAAAATTCTATACTGAAGAAGGTAACTGGGACTTAGTGGGTAATAACACACCGGTATTCTTCTTACGTGATCCTCGTAAATTCCCAGATTTAAATAAAGCAGTAAAACGCGATCCACGTACCAATATGCGTTCAGCAACGAACAACTGGGATTTCTGGACATTATTACCTGAAGCATTACACCAAGTAACTATTGTAATGAGCGAGCGTGGTATTCCTGCAAGCTATCGTCACATGCATGGCTTTGGTTCACACACTTACAGTTTTTGGAATGAAGCGGGTGAGCGTTTCTGGGTGAAATTTCACTTCCGTACCCAACAAGGTATTAAAAATTTAACAGATGCAGAAGCTGCTGCAATCATCGCAAATGATCGTGAAAGTCATCAACGTGATTTATATGAAGCAATCGAACGCGGTGATTTCCCTAAATGGACATTATATGTACAAATCATGCCTGAAGCAGATGCGGAAAAAGTACCTTATCACCCATTCGACTTAACGAAAGTCTGGCCGAAAAAAGACTATCCATTAATTGAAGTAGGAGAATTTGAGCTTAACCGTAACCCAGAAAACTTCTTTGCTGATGTGGAACAATCTGCTTTTGCACCAAGCAATTTAGTGCCAGGTATCGGCGCAAGCCCAGATAAAATGTTACAAGCTCGTTTATTCAACTATGCAGATGCACAACGCTATCGTTTGGGTGTGAACTACCGTCAAATTCCAGTAAACCGTCCACGGTGCCCAGTTCATAGTAACCAACGTGATGGACAAGGTCGTGTAGATGGTAACTATGGTAGCCTACCGCACTACGAGCCAAACAGCTTCAGCCAATGGCAACAACAACCAGACTTTGCTGAACCGCCACTTCGTATCAACGGAGATGCTGCACACTGGGATTATCGTAACGATGATAATGATTACTTCAGCCAACCACGAGCGTTATTTAACTTAATGAATCCAGAGCAAAAACAAGCATTGTTCAACAACACTGCGGCTGCGATGGGCGATGCACCTGAGTTCATCAAATACCGTCATATCCGTAACTGCTACTGGTGTGAGCCAACATATGGTGAAGGTGTGGCAAAAGCATTGGGCTTAACCGTTGAAGATGCATTAAAAGCACGTGAAACTGACCCAGCATTAGGTCAAGGCGGATTGCTATAAGTGCGGTCAATTTTATAAGCAGATTTTAAATCTTAAAATAAAGGCGGGAATTCCCCGCCTTTCATATTTGATTGAACTCTTATTTCCAAATTCGATGATCTAATACTCGTTTTTTAATTTCAGGATAAAGGTCAATTTTAAATTCAGGTTCTTTTCCTGCTTTTAATTGATGCTGATAGTCTTTCATTAACTTCCACACAATCGGGGAAAGTAAAACAATCGCGACTAAGTTAATAATTGCCATCACAGCCATTACAGTATCAGCGAAATTCCACACAACATTACCTGATTTTACTGAACCAAAATAAACGAAGAATAATACCGCTAAACGGAATG
>NZ_CALJRX010000265.1 GCF_937976265.1 uncultured Haemophilus sp. | reverse complement strand
GCTTATTTTTTCGGCAAAGATACATAAAAAAAGGTAAATATGCGGACATTCATTTGTGTTATTACTGATATCAACAATACAAGTATCAAGAAAATCACAGATACCATTACCTATATTAAATTCAGCTTGCAAGTATAGTTGAAGATTATTCCCATCAGTTTCATATGAATGATTGGATGATAAAAAGCCATTTTGACTATTTGCTGTTGATGCCAAAGTAAAAAAGAAGAGCAGGAATAAGAAGCAATTGATTTTTTCTTTCATGATAAATTTATTTTTAAGAGCAGCAAGGATAATTCTCTACCAGCTGCCTAAATTACTACTGCATTAACAATTCGACCATCGACAACCAACGTTGGCGGTATGAAAAGTTGCCGATTGCAGGCGAATCACCTATCAAGTTACAACGAACTTTGAAGCGGGTTACAAACCCTCGCATACCACTGAAACCCGCATGCACTATACCATGTGTTGGTGGCTGGTGTTTTCAAAATCAGTTTTCTTTTGAGAGCAAACTTGTCAAACACCTTGTTATTGCTTGTCTAATGTCGTCTGCTTCCGTTTCTCCTTGCCCTTCTCTCCCGTGCAGGAACAAACTATGGTATTTGTTTTTGCCGAAAGGAATTGTATGGTTACTTCAATTGTATAACCTAAACCTCTTTTTCTTCTGCCACTTTCTTTGCAGCCGCTTCAGCTTCTTGCTGGGCTTTTAATTTTGCTGCTTCTTCCGCTTTTTTAGCGGCATCTGTTGGTACAGTACGCTTTTTACGAACTTCAACTTGTACCGCTTTTGCTTTACCGCCAGCTGTTGTACTGCTTACGGTTGTTTTTGTTCTGCGTTGAATACTTAGTTTTTTCGGTGCATTTGCATCCGCATTTTTTACATCTTCAGTCATTATTAAACTCCTTACTCTTCGCTAAACCAGCAAATATTACGAGCAGCCATAATAAAATCAGCGGCTTGCTCTGCGGTTAATTCTTCGATATCAGCTAAATCATCTACACCTTGCTCCGCAAGTTCTTCAAGTGTAGTAATTTGTTTTTCAGCTAATTTAAAGGCAATGTGACGATTCATGCCTTCAAGATTTAATAAACGATCTTCGATATTCGCTTTTTTCAAGGCTTCTTCTTCTGCTGCAGCGGCTGCAGTAATCGCATCTTTTGCACGACCTTGTAACTCTTCGATAAGATCTTCATCTTCTAAACCATCAATTGCAGTCAGTTCACTCACAGGAACATAAGCGACTTCTTCTAAAGAAGTAAAGCCTTCATCTACTAAGATTTGAGCAAACTCTTCATCAAGACCTAATTTATCCATAAATAAATTCAATACTTTAATATCTTCCGCTTGATGTTTTTCATTTAATTGTTCGGTAGTCATTACGTTTAATGTCCAACCGGTTAATTGTGTCGCTAAACGTACATTTTGACCGTTACGGCCAATTGCTTGTGCTAAGTTGTCAGCATCAACCGCAATATCCATTGAATGATTATCTTCATCCACAATAATTGAAGTCACATCAGCTGGTGCCATCGCATTGATCACATATTGCGCCGGATTATCATCCCAAAGTACGATATCCACACGTTCGCCACCTAATTCATTGGTAATCGCTTGAACGCGTGCACCACGCATACCCACACATGCACCCACTGGGTCGATACGCTTATCATTTGATTTCACCGCAATTTTTGCACGAGAACCTGGATCACGTGCCGCACCACGAATTTCAAGCATTTCTTCGCCGATTTCCGGTACTTCAATACGGAATAACTCGATTAACATTTCAGGTTTTGCACGAGTCACAAATAATTGTGCGGTTTTGCTTTCTGGATTCACTTTATAAAGCACACCACGAACACGATCGCCTGGACGGAAGTTTTCACGAGGAAGCATATCTTCACGCATAATTACGGCTTCAGCTTTATTGCCTAAATCTAAAATAATGCTTTCACGGTTTACTTTTTTCACCGTACCCGTAACAATTTTGCCTTCTTCAGAACGGAATTGCTCAACCACTTTTGCACGCTCTGCTTCACGAATTTTAGTGCTGATAACTTGGCGAGCAGTTTGCATCGCAATACGGTCAAATGCGATAGACTCAATTTGATCTTCGACATAATCACCGATTTGAATATTAGGGTCTTCAAATTGTGCCGCTTCTAATGTCATTTCTTTGGTTGGCACTTTGACTTCATCAACCACCAACCAGCGACGGAATGTATCAAATTCACCTGTTTTAGGATTGATAGATACACGAATATCGGTTTCATAGTCATATTTTTTCTTCGTTGAAAGCGCAATCGCACTCTCTAACGCTTCAAAAATCTTTTCACGTGGTAATAACTTCTCGTTAGATACTGCTTCAGCAGCTAACAAAATCTCTTTACTCATTTTCCTTTTTCTCCCTTAAAATTTTGCGATTACATTGGCTTTTTGAATATTGCCAAAAATAAGAACTTGTTCCTGACCATCAACAATAAGTGTCAACATGTCATTTTCAATTTTTTCCAACTTTCCTTGCCATTTACGACGATCTAAAACTGGAATACGTAAATGCACGGCGATATCCTCACCCACATAACGTTGGAATTGTTCAAGCGTAAATAATGGACGATCAAGACCTGGTGATGACACTTCTAGGTTATACTTATCCGCAATCGGATCTTCCACGTCTAAAATCGCGCTCACTTGACGACTTACATCAGCACAATCATCAACGCCTACGCCACCTTCTTTATCAATGAATAAACGCACGGTCATAAAACGACCTGCACGTTGGCATTCAATCCCCCAAAGTTCGCAGCCTAAGTCTTCTACTGCACCTTGAAGCATCTCTTGCAATTTTTGTTCTAATGTTGCCAATTTTTGCTCCTAATCTTAAAATTCAGACATAAAAAAAGGGTTAGGTTCGTCAATGAACCTAAGCCCAGTTTCTAAATTTCTCGTACAAAAAAACCCCAAATTTGGGGTTCTTTTTACTGAACTTGTTATTGGTTGCGGGGGCCGGATTTGAACCGACGGCCTTCGGGTTATGAGCCCGACGAG
>NZ_CALJRX010000264.1 GCF_937976265.1 uncultured Haemophilus sp. | reverse complement strand
TGCTTATATTGAAATAAGATCATCTGAGCTTTACCATATTTCTTGCTCTTTTTCTTCTGTCATCTTCTATGGCTGCATAGTGTTTTTTGGTAGTATTGACATCACTGTGACCAAGAACATCGGCTACAAGATAGATGTCGCCGGTTTCCCTGTAAAGGTTGGTTCCGTAGGTACTGCGTAGCTTATGAGGGGTAATCTTTTTAAGGGGACTGACCAGGGTAGCATATTTTTTAACAAGATTCTCAACACTTTTTACACTGATCCTTCTCATTTGCATTGATAGAAAGAGAGCATCTTCATGACCTTCTATAGGTATCTGTGTTCTTCTTTCCTCCATATATATATTGAGAGTATCACAAACCTCATCGCTGAAATATACGGTAACTTCATTACCGCCTTTTCTATGAATACGTATGCCGTTATTTTTGAAATCAACATCATTGATGTTAATTCCCACACACTCAGAAACACGTATTCCGGTACCCAGCATAAGGCTAAGAAGTGCCAGATCTCTGTTTTTAGTCTTTTCATGATAGGCTTTTTGCTTATCTGTGAGCATATCTCCGTTTTCGGCCTCATCCAAGAGAAGAGCCACCTCGTCTATATCAAGTCTTACTATTTCCTTTTGATGAAGTTTCGGAAGTCCTACTTTTGATATATAATTATTTTCAAGTCTTTCCAGTTTGTAAAAATATTTAAAAAAATGATCTTTTGGATAAAGTTAATACAAAAAGGTCTATTTGATATCAATTTTAGTCTATTTTTATTACATCTAAAGATTCAAATCCCCATAGGTGTAAAGCTTTTTTAAATTGAGATTCTTCAGGAAAATGTTCGGTACAAAACATTTGATTATGTTTTTCACCTTGAGCACGTACACTTTTACCATCGAGCAAATATTTTATCCGCTTAGCAATCGCCGCTCCAGGATCCATAAAATATTTAATTTGTGGCAAGCACAACTGAATTTCATCTTTGATGAGTGGAAAGTGAGTACAACCTAAAACTAATGTATCCAAATCTGCCATATCTGCCCACGGAGATAACTCATCTTTTAAACCAATTAGATCAACGGAATGACCACGAATTTTTTGCTCCGCAATTTCTACTAATTTTGTGGTTCCCAATCTCTCAACAACACAATCTTGCGCAAATTTATCAACCAAATCATCGACATAATGACGTTTTACCGTACCTTTTGTAGCTAATAAACCTATATGTTTTGTCTTTGTCATTTCTGATGCAGGTTTAATAGCGGGTACAGTCCCAATAATAGGAATATCAAACGTAGCTCGCAAAGGCGGAAGCACAACTGTACTCGCTGTATTGCAAGCTATCACGATTGCATCTAATGGATAACGTTGATTAATCAGTTGGCAAACCGCTAAAGTGCGCTGAATAATACTTTCTTCTTCTCGTTCTGAATAAGGGAAGCCAGCATTATCAAAACAATAGAGATAATGCCAATTTGGTAATAATTTTTTGGCTTCACGATATACGCTAAATCCACCCACTCCAGAGTCAAAAAAAAGTACAGTTGGGCGTTTTTCTTTTTTATCCATTTAAAACTCTTTGAAAATTGGACCGCACTTTTAAGCGTTCGAGTAAATCTCTTTATTATTTAACCAACGACGGATTAGGCTTTCTGCCACATCAGGGTATTTTTGAATCAATAATTTGGCATAATGTTGCACCGTTGGTATCATTTTTCTATCTCGCATTAAATTTGCAACTCGCAATTCAGCAACTCCCGTTTGTTTCGTTCCAAGCACTTCGCCAGGTCCACGAATTTCTAAGTCTTTTTCAGAAATAACAAACCCATCTTGGCTATCTCTTAGCACTTGCAGACGTTTTTGCGAAACCT
>NZ_CALJRX010000263.1 GCF_937976265.1 uncultured Haemophilus sp. | reverse complement strand
GTGTGTTCCATAAATTGGCAGAAGCTTGGAATATCGCGAGTCGTGGCAGGGTCATCCGCTAAAATAAGCAGCACTTCACCAGCATTCATGTGGCGAATGTTTTTTCTCACAAGCATTACAGGTTCAGGACAACGTAAACCAACGGTATCAAGGGTTTTATCGACAGTAATTTCAGTCATTGTTATTCATCAGTTTTATTGAAATTGAGCTACATCATACAATAATTATGGGGAAATTTCGATAAATCCGCTATCAATGATAAACTACGCAACAAATTCATTTGAACAATTATTTCATGGCTGAATACCTTATCCCCAAAAGTGCGGTCGTTTTTGAAGAAGAAATTAAGAAAAGTCGATTTATCACGTATTTGCAACATACGGAAGGACTTGAACAAGCCAAAGCTTTTTGGGCAGAAATTAAAGCACAGCACCCTAATGCCCGCCATCATTGTTGGGCAGCAGTAGCCGGCAAGCCAACAGATTCGCAGCAATTAGGTTTTTCCGATGACGGTGAACCAGCAGGCACTGCAGGAAAACCGATGCTATCGGCTTTGCAAGGTAGCCAAGTTGGTGAAATCAGTGCTGTTGTTGTCCGTTATTATGGGGGTATTTTATTAGGCACTGGCGGTTTAGTTCGTGCTTATGGAAATGGTGTGCAGCAAGCTTTAAAATTATTAGAAACTGAACGAAAAGTAGAGCGTCAGTTATTCCAAGTTCATTGTGATTATGCACAATTAAATTGGATCCAAATTTTATGTGAACAACATCAAATTGAAATTTATCAGCAAGATTTTCAAGTGCAGATTACATTGCAGTTAGGCATTAGTGAAGATCAAATTAAACCTTTTGAACAAGCATTAATTGAGCGTTCGGCAGGAACGTTGAAATTAGAAGAAATGAATTAAGCGAGATATTGTGCATATTTTATCCATTATTCGGATTATCGGCATTTTGATCATGTGCTTTTCCGGCACGATGCTGATTCCAGCCTTTGTGGCGCTTATTTATGGCGATGGCGGCGGTAAAGCGTTTATGCAAGCTTTTGCATTAAGCTTAACCGTGGGCATGTTGCTTTGGTGGCCTTGTCATCACCACAAACAAGAATTGCGATCTCGTGATGGATTCTTAATTGTGGTGGCATTTTGGTTTGTTCTGGGCGGTCTAGCAACCTTGCCATTGTTATTATTTGATTCACCTCATTTAACAGTGGCTTCTGCCGTATTTGAGGCATTTTCCGGGCTAACAACCACGGGCGCCACAGTCATGACAGGATTAGATAATTTACCGAAAGCCATACTGTTTTACCGTCAATTTCTACAATGGTTAGGTGGCATGGGGATCATCGTACTTGCGATTGCGATTATTCCTTTATTGGGTATTGGCGGAATGCAGTTATACCGAGCTGAAATGTCTGGTCCAATGAAAGATCAGAAAATTCAGCCAAGGATAGCAGAAACGGCAAAGGCATTGTGGTTTGTTTATTTCTTTTTAACCATGTCTTGTACCTTGGCTTATTGGCTAGCAGGTATGACACCGTTTGATGCACTTACACATAGTTTCTCGACGGTATCCATTGGCGGCTTTTCTACGCACGATGCCAGTATCGGCTATTTTAATAGTTCGGCGATTAATTTTATCACGGTTATTTTCTTGTGGATTTCGGCTTGTAACTTTGCATTGCACTTCAGAGCATTTTCGACTTTAGGACGAGAAAATATTCTGAAGATTTACACAAAAGATCCAGAATTCCGCTTCTTTATGAGTATTCAAATTTTGCTTATCGTGGTATGTACATTGGTGATGATTAGCCACCAATATTTTGATTCCTCATGGCAGAATTTTGAGCAAGTCGTATTCCAAGCTGTATCGATTTCAACCACAACTGGCTACACCACATCGAATTTTGCTGAGTGGCCTTCTTTTGTGCCGATGTTATTAATTATTGCCTCTTTTATTGGTGGCTGTGCAGGCTCAGTCGGTGGCGGTTTGCGTGTTGCACGGATTTTAGTGCTATATCTTCAAGGTGCGAGAGAGCTAAAACGATTTGTACACCCTAATTTAGTGTATCCAATTAAATGGGGTAAAAATGTCCTTGATGAACGAGTGATTGGGAGTATTTGGGCCTTTTTCTCAGCGTATCTATTGGTATTCACTATTTGTTTATTAAGTGTGATTGCATGTGGTGTCGAACCTTTTGATGCCTTTAATGCGGTATTAGCAAGTATTAATAACCTTGGACCGGGATTAGGTTCAGTAAGCAGTAATATGACGGCGATGCCAGATAGTGCTAAATGGGTACTCACCATTGCGATGGTATGCGGTCGTTTAGAAATTTTTACATTATTGGCGCTCTTCACACCGACGTTTTGGAAGGCATAATGAAAACATTAATTTTATATTCAAGCCGTGATGGACAAACTAAAAAGATTGCTGAATTTATGGCTCAGCATCTTAAAGGAGAAGTAGTGGTTTCACCGTTAATGGAGGAACAGGATCTTCAAGGTTTTGATCGTGTAATTATTGGGGCATCCGTTCGTTATGGTCACTTTAATAAACAGGTATATCGTTTTGTAGAACGCCATCACGAATTGTTGAATGCAAAAAGTGCGGTCTTTTTTGGTGTAGGTTTAACCGCGAGAAAAGAAGGGAAAGATACGCCAGAGGGAAATGTCTATGTGCGTAAGTTCCTTCAGCGCATAAAATGGACTCCGGCAAAAGTTGGCGTATTTGCAGGTGCATTGTTGTACCCACGCTATAAATGGATTGATCGTGTCATGATCCAATTGATTATGAAAATTACAGGTGGCGAAACTGATGCGACCAAAGAAATTGAATATACCGATTGGGGAAAAGTAAAGACATTTGCAGAAAGCCTGAATTCGTAGAATAAAACACCATAAAAATAGTGTTTTTTAGACGATTTGATTAAAAGATCTTCAACCAATAAAAAATTTACATTTTTTTACAAAAAGATCTTGCAAAG
>NZ_CALJRX010000262.1 GCF_937976265.1 uncultured Haemophilus sp. | reverse complement strand
TCAATAAAAGTGCGGTCAAAAATGGCACAGAATGTTTAAGTCGTACTTCTCAGCTCGCTGAATTAATTGCTCAAGCTGTACCATTTAAAGATAAACATAAGCATCCAGCGACGCGTAGCTTCCAAGCCATTCGAATTTATATTAATGCGGAATTAGATGAATTAGAAAGTGTATTAAATTCTGCATTAGATATGTTAGCCCCTGAAGGGCGTTTATCGATTATCAGCTTCCATTCACTTGAAGACAGAATGGTAAAACATTTCATGCGTAAGCAAAGCAAAGGCGAGGATATTCCAAGAGGCTTACCATTACGTGAAGATCAAATTCAACGTAATCAAAAGTTAAAAATCATTGGTAAAGCTATTCAGCCGAGTGAGGCAGAAATTTCGGCAAATCCACGTTCAAGAAGTGCGGTTTTACGTATTGCGGAAAGGGTGAAATAAGATGTTAGAAAATAGCGAACGTTATCCTTTACAACATATTCTCGTTGAAGATATTTTTTCTTCTAATAAATTAGTTGTCGTCTTACTTTTATTAATTTTAGCTTCTGCAATGGGTACGATTTGGATGACTCATCAAACACGAGGCTTAATTTCTGAAAACGGGCAGTTGGTATTACAACACCAAGCCCTTGAAAACGAATATCGCAATTTGCAATTACAAGAAGCAACCGAAAGTGATAATACAAGAGTTGAATCCATTGCAATCGGTACATTAAAAATGCAGCGAGTTCAAAGTGAACAAGAAGTGGTTATTTTTGAATAGGGATTTTGAATAAAATGGTTAGATTTAATTCCTCTAAGAAACCAGGAAAGCCAAAGAAAACAATTAGAAAATTGGCACAACCTGCGTCAGTAAAACCCAACAAACCGAAAATGGTGTTTGAGAAATGCTTCCTTCGTGGTCGTTATCTCATCGCAGCGAGTTTTATTTTCTTAGGCTTAGGTGCATTAGTGGCTCGTGCTGCTTATGTGCAATCTGTTAATTCTGAAATCCTTTCTGGTGAAGCGGACAAACGTTCATTACGTAAAGATGATGTGCTTTCTGTTCGTGGGTCAATTTTAGATCGTAATGGCCAATTATTATCGGTGAGTGTACCGATGAGCGCAATCGTGGCTGAACCTCGTTTAATGCTAAAAGAAAATGCATTAGAGGATAAAGAACGCATTAAAGCACTTGCAAATGAATTAAATATGACGCCAGCTGAATTGGTGAAAAAAATTGAGAAAAATGCAAAATCAGGCTTCTTGTATTTAGCGCGTCAAGTAGAAGCGAGCAAGGCAAATTATATTCGTGATCTCAAAATTAAAGGTATTTCATTAGAAACTGAACCACGTCGTTTTTATCCACGTGTAGAAGAAGCAGCTCAATTAATCGGCTTTACCAACATTGATGGTAAAGGGATTGAAGGGGTTGAGGCAAGCTTCAACTCAATGTTAGTGGGTAAAGACGGTGCACGTGTTGTGCGTAAAGACAAACGTGGTAACGTGATTGAGCATATTGCAGATGAGAAAAAATACGATGCACAAGATGTCACCTTAAGTATCGATGAAAAATTGCAATCCATGGTATATCGCGAAATCAAAAAAGCGGTAACTGAGAATAAAGCAGAATCAGGTACAGCGGTGTTAGTAGATGTGCGTACGGGTGAAGTATTAGCGATGGCAACTGCGCCTTCTTACAATCCGAATAATCTAAACAATGTAAAAGATGAGTTAAAACGTAACCGTGCCATTACTGATACATTTGAACCTGGTTCAACCGTAAAACCTTTTGTTGTGTTGACCGCACTTCAACGCGGTGCAGTGAGACGTGATGAAGTGATTAATACAGGTTCATTTACCGTAAGTGGTAAAGAAATTGTTGACGTAGCACCTCGTCCACAACAAACCTTAGATGAAATTTTGATTAACTCGAGTAACCGTGGTGTGAGTCGTCTTGCGTTACGTATGCCACCTTCAGCATTAATGGAAACTTACCAAAATGCAGGTTTAGGTAAAGATACAGAATTAGGCTTAATTGGTGAGCAACGTGGTGTATTAAATGCAAACCGTAAACGTTGGGCAGATATCGAACGAGCTACGGTAGCTTATGGTTATGGTATCACTTCAACACCATTACAAATTGCACGCGCTTATGCAACTTTAGGTAGCTTCGGGATTTATCGTCCGCTTTCTATCACGAAAGTTGATCCACCAGTCATTGGTCAACGTGTATTCTCAGAGAAAATCACGAAAGACGTAGTGGGCATGTTAGAAAAAGTCGCGATCAAAAATAAACGTGCGATGGTTGAAGGTTATCGTGTCGGCGTGAAAACTGGTACAGCACGTAAAATTGAAAATGGTCACTATGTTAATAAATATGTGGCATTTACAGCAGGTATTGCACCAATTAGCGATCCACGTTATGCATTAGTTATTTTGATTAATGATCCGAAAGCAGGGCAGTACTATGGTGGTGCGGTATCAGCACCAGTATTCTCTAGCATTATGGGTTATACCTTACGTGCTAACGGTATAGCACCAGATGCAGAACCAACAGAAAAAACAGCAAGACGTACCGTTCGCTTAAGCGATCAAAAATTTGAAAAAATGAATTAAGAAAAGGCAAAACAATGAAAAAGTTGACCGCACTTTTTGATCTTCCGGTGCTTTCAGACATTAATGTGAAGGCGATGGTGTTAGACAGTCGCAAAGTGACCCAAGGTGATTTATTTGTGGCGGTAAAAGGGCATCGTTTTGATGCAAGTCAA
The DNA here is from genome assembly GCF_937976265.1 of uncultured Haemophilus sp. GTDB lineage: Bacteria > Pseudomonadota > Gammaproteobacteria > Enterobacterales > Pasteurellaceae > Haemophilus_D. The sequence continues at coordinate 8,591 of NZ_CALJRX010000262.1, read as the reverse complement.
TTTATTCCTCAAGCCATCTCTTCTGGCGCAAGTGCGGTCGTTTTAGAAACAGATTTAGAAAACGAGCATTTAAGCATCCAATGGCAAAATAATGTGCCTGTGATTCATTACTATCATTTATCTGCCAGTCTTTCTGCATTGGCAGGTAAATTCTATGAACATCCTTCCGAAAAACTGACTTTGGTTGGTGTGACTGGAACAAACGGTAAAACCACTGTTTCTCAATTATTAGCACAATGGGCAACCCTCTTAGGCCATAAAGCGGCGGTAATGGGCACCATTGGCAATGGTTTATTAGGTCAAGTCAAGGAAGCAAAAAACACCACAGGTTCAGCAATTGAAATCCAAGAAAATTTAGCTGATTTTGTAGAGAATGGGGCAGATTTTGCTTCTATCGAAGTGTCTTCACATGGTTTAGTCCAACATCGTGTTGAAGCCCTTAAGTTTAAAGCCGCCATTTTTACCAATTTAAGTCGCGATCATTTGGATTATCACGAGACAATGGAAAAGTATGCCGAAGCTAAAAAACGCTTTTTCATTGATTTAATGCCTGAATTACAAATTCTCAATGCTGACGATCCAATTGGGGCTGCCTGGTTAAATGAATTACCAAATGGTATTGCAGTCAGCTGTCGCCCAGATTTTCAACCAACTTCTAAACAATGGCTTTATGCAACACAAATTCGTTTCACTCATGAAGGTGCGGTGATTGATGTTGCTTCAAGTTGGGGTAATGGCACATTACATAGCCCATTAATTGGCGCTTTTAACGTGAGCAATCTGCTGTTAGCCACAGCTGTTTTATTGGCTTTAGGTTATTCTTTCGATGATCTTATCCGTACTGTTGCACAATTAAAAGGAGTAAATGGAAGAATGGAATTAATTAAAAAAGCAGGTAAACCAACGGTTATCGTTGATTATGCCCATACTCCGGATGCATTAGAAAAGGCATTAAATGCCGCCCGTGAACATTGTAAAGGCAAACTTTGGTGTATCTTTGGTTGTGGTGGTGATCGTGATGCGGGCAAGCGTCCGCTGATGGCAAAAGCTGCAGAGCAATTTGCTGATTTAGTCATCGTGACCCAAGATAATCCACGTACAGAAGATCCAAATAAAATTGAAGCAGATATCCTTACGGGTTTTAGCCGAATGGAAGATGTAGGTGTGATTCCGGATCGCGAAGAAGCCATCAAATTTACCATTGAGAATGCCGTTGAAAACGATGTGATTGTGATTGCCGGTAAAGGCCATGAAAACTATCAAATCATTGGAGATAAAACACTTCATTTCTCCGATCAAGAAGTGGCTGAAGCCTATTTAACAAAAAAATAAAAACAGAATGATTAAACTTACTACCCAACAGCTTGCCCAAATTTTAAATGCTAATCTTATTGGAGATGAGCAGGCCGTTGTTGAAAATATCAATACGGATACGCGTAAAGCGGTATCTAACTCACTTTTCTTTGCATTAAAAGGTGAGCATTTTGATGCACATCAATACTTAGATAAAGCCATTGAGCAAGGTGCGACAGCCTTAGTAGTGCAACAAGCTAATACCGAAATTGTAACGCCACAATTGGTTGTTGCAGATACGCGTTTAGCCCTTGGTCAATTAGCAAAATGGTTACGTGAAAAAATTAATCCTCGTACCGTAGCAATGACAGGCTCTTCAGGTAAAACCACAGTGAAAGAGATGACTGCGTCGATTCTGCAAAAAACGGCAGGTAATGCAGAAGCTGTGCTGTTCACTAATGGTAATTTCAACAACGACATTGGTGTGCCATTAACGTTATTACGCTTAACTGAACAACATAAATTTGCTGTTATTGAATTGGGTGCAAATCATCAAGGTGAAATTGATTACACTACGCATCTTGCACAGCCTGAAGCCGCATTAGTGAATAATGTAGCAGCAGCACATTTAGAAGGTTTTGGCTCCATTGAAGGTGTTGCACGTGCGAAAGGTGAAATCTATCGTGGTTTAACCCCTAATGGTGTAGCCATTATTAACAGTGAACATAATTATATTGAATTGTGGCAAAAAGAAATTGGTTCCCATGCTATTCAATATTTTAATGGTGGCGATTACAAAGCTGAAAATGTACAACATTCGCCTAATGGCTCGATGTTTACGTTAGTTTCGCCAAAAGGTAGTATTGAAATTAATTTGCCTTATTTAGGTGAGCATAATGTAAAAAATGCTTTGGCAGCGACCGCACTTGCTATGAATGTGGGCGCGAGTCTTGCTGATGTAAAAGCCGGTCTTGAACATCGCTCTCAAGTAAAAGGAAGATTATTCCCGATTCAAGTGAATGAAAATCTACTTTTATTAGATGATACTTACAATGCGAATGTCGATTCCTTACAAGCTGCGATTGATGTTTTAAAAGGTTATGATGCTTTCCGTATTCTACTCGTAGGCGATATGAAAGAATTAGGCGAGGATAGCCTAAAATGTCATCAACAAGTGGGCGAACATGCAAAACAAGCTAAATTAGATTTAGTGCTTTCTTACGGAACAGAAAGTGCGGTCATTTCTGAAGCTGTTTTGGGGAAACATTTTACAGATAAAGCTGAATTGACAGCTTATGCGTTAGATATTATTAAACAGAAATTACAAGAAAACCAAAAAGTCGTCGTATTAGCGAAAGGCTCGCGCTCAATGAAAATGGAAGAGACGATTTATTCATTAAAGGATAGCTTATGTTAGTTTGGCTTGCTGAATATTTAGTTCGCTATGAAACGGCATTTAATGCCATTTCCTATATTACGGTACGTGCGATTTTGGCATTATTAACCGCACTTTTCATTTCTTTATGGATTGGTCCGAAAGTGATCAAACGCCTCCAAATTTTGAAATTTGGGCAAGAAGTGCGTAATGACGGTCCTGAAAGTCACTTTGCGAAAAAAGGCACCCCAACTATGGGCGGTGTGATGATTTTATTCTCCATTGGTGTGAGTACGTTATTATGGGCTAACTTAACGAATCCTTACGTCTGGATTTGCTTATTTGTATTGTTTGGCTACGGTGCAATTGGCTTTGTGGATGATTTCCGTAAAATCACACGTAAAAATACCGATGGTTTAATTGCGCGTTGGAAATATTTCTGGATGTCAGTAGTCGCATTAGTGGCGATCATTTGGTTGTATTGGTTAGGTTATGATACCGATGCAACTCGTTTAGTGATTCCATTCTTTAAAGATGTCATGCCTCAATTAGGTTTATTCTATATTGTATTGTCTTACTTTGTGATTGTGGGTACAGGTAATGCGGTAAACTTAACAGACGGGTTAGATGGTCTTGCCATTATGCCAACAGCGTTAGTCGCAGGTGCATTTGGTTTAATCGCATGGGCGACCGGTAACGTTAATTTTGCAGAATACTTACATATTCCTTACATCAAATATAGCTCTGAAGTCGTGGTTTTCTGTACCGCAATCGTAGGGGCAGGCTTAGGATTCTTATGGTTTAACACTTATCCTGCACAAGTCTTTATGGGCGATGTAGGCTCTCTTGCACTTGGTGGCGCACTCGGTGTTGTTGCCATCCTTGTTCGCCAAGAATTCTTATTAGTGATTATGGGCGGGGTATTTGTTGTTGAAGCCTTGTCTGTGATTTTGCAAGTGGGTTCTTACAAATTAAGAAAACAACGTATTTTTAGAATGGCGCCGATTCATCACCACTTTGAATTGAAAGGCTGGCCAGAACCTCGAGTGATTATTCGGTTTTGGATTATATCCTTGATGTTGGTGTTGATGGGGCTTGTAACACTCAAACTAAGATAATTTTTGTAGGGTGCACTTGTTGCACCCTGCGTGATCCCAGAATACGAGAGAAGAAAAACAACATGACAACTCTATATCAAAATAAAACAATCACCATCATAGGCCTCGGGAAAACAGGCCTTTCTTGCGTTGAATATCTTCAATCTCAACAAGCTAATATCCGTGTGATTGATACACGCCAACATCCAGCTGGCGCAGATCAATTACCTAAAAATGTTCCTTTACACACGGGTAGTCTAAATCAACAATGGTTACTTGAAAGCGATATTATTGTCATTAGCCCGGGACTCGCAGTAAAAACACCTGAAATTCAGACCGCACTTTCAGCAGGTGTAGAAGTGATTGGTGATATTGAATTATTCTGCCGAGCTGCCACCAAGCCAATTATTGGGATTACCGGTTCTAATGGTAAAAGTACCGTGACAACATTGGTCTATGAAATGGCAAAAGCGGCGGGAATAAAAGTGGGAATGGGGGGAAACATTGGCATCCCTGCGTTGTCATTATTAAATGAAGATTGCGATCTTTATGTATTAGAACTTTCTAGCTTCCAACTTGAAACCACTTATAGCTTGAAAGCGGCTGCAGCGACAGTGCTTAATGTGACTGAAGATCACATGGATCGCTATGTGGATTTAGAAGATTATCGTCAAGCCAAATTACGTATTTACCACAATGCAGAAACAGCGGTAGTGAATTTAGAAGATAAACTCACTTTTGGCGAAGGTGAAAATCAAGCTAAGAAGGTTGTGTCTTTTGCTGAAAATCAAGCAGATTACTGGCTAAAAACCGAAAACGGTAAACAGTACTTAATGGCGAAAGAGGGAGTGATTTTACCTTGTGATGAAGCCACTTTAGTTGGTCGTCATAATTACATGAATATTTTAGCAGCGACAGCGTTAGCGCAAGCAGTTGGCATAAATTTAGAGGCAATTCGTACCGCACTTCGTCAATTTAAAGGCCTAGACCATCGTTTCCAATTAGCTCATCAAGCGAATGGCATTCGTTGGATTAATGATTCTAAAGCTACTAATGTAGGCAGTACCGTTGCGGCATTAGCAGGGTTATATGTTGAGGGAACGTTACACCTTTTATTAGGTGGTGATGGTAAAGGTGCAGATTTTTCTGAATTAGCAGATTTAATCAATCAACCTCATATTTCAACGTATTGTTTTGGTCGTGATGGCAAACAACTTGCGGCACTTTCAAGTCAAAGTCATTTGTTTGAAACCATGGAACAAGCCATTTCATTTTTACGTCCACGTTTAAAATCAGGCGATATGGTGTTATTATCTCCTGCTTGTGCAAGTTTGGATCAGTTTGCCTCTTTTGAGAAACGTGGCGAAGAGTTTACTCGTTTAGCAAAATTAGCTTAAAGAATTAAGGTAGTAATGGAATTTATCAATAAAATTAAACAAAATTATGAACAATGGGTGAGAGTGACACCGCAAGGGTTGCTCTATGATCGCGCATTGTTTTGGCTTTTTGTCGTGCTATTGTTGATCGGTTTAGTGGCGGTAACTTCTGCTTCAATGCCTTACAGTGCACGCGTATTTAATGATGCATTCTATTTTGCTAAACGTGATGCCGTTTATGTCTTGCTTTCTTTAGCAACCTGCTATTTAACTCTCCAAATTTCTTCTTCTCAATGGGAAAAGTGGCACGCCAAAATTTTCTTATTAGCCATTGTTTTATTGATACTGGTTCTTGGTATCGGTTCTTCTGTTAATGGTGCAAAACGTTGGATTTCTTTAGGGATTTTAAATTTCCAGCCTGCAGAATTTGCCAAGCTAGCGTTAACCTGTTTCCTAGCAAGCTATTTTACGCGTCGTTATGATGAAGTGCGTGGTAAAAAATTTAGTGCAGCTAAACCTTTTATTGTAATGGGTGTATTAGGTGTATTCTTATTAGCTCAACCTGACTTAGGGAGTACCGTTGTACTTTTCGTTATTACCTTTGGCATGCTTTTTATTGTCGGTGCAAATTTTTGGCAATTTATTCTGCTAATTGGTACAGGCATACTTCTCTTTATTTGGTTAGTTCTTACCGCCTCTTATCGCTTAAAACGTTTTACCGGTTTCTTAGAACCGTTTAAAGATCCTTACGGAACGGGATTCCAGCTAACTAACTCTTTGATGGCATTTGGTCGTGGCGAAATTAGCGGGGAAGGACTCGGTAACTCGATTCAAAAACTTGATTATCTTCCTGAGGCACATACCGACTTTATCATGGCGATTATTGGTGAAGAGTTTGGTTTTATTGGTATTTTCGTTGTTGTCATTCTTTTAGGTTTATTGATTTTCCGTGCAATGAAAATCGGACGTGAATCACTCATGTTAGAACAGCGTTTCCGTGGCTTTTTTGCTTTAGGTATTAGTTTCTGGATTTTCTTCCAAGGCTTTGTCAATCTCGGTATGGCATTAGGGATGTTACCGACAAAAGGTTTAACTTTCCCGTTAGTGAGTTACGGTGGTTCAAGCATCATCATTATGTCGGCAACTGTGGGAATTTTATTGCGTATTGACCATGAAAATAGATTACAACGTGGTGGTCAAGCGCGTTTGAGAGATGATTAGGGATATTTATGAGTAAAAAATTATTAGTTATGGCGGGTGGTACTGGTGGACATGTTTTCCCCGCCATCGCTGTTGCTCAAACCTTACAAAAAGAAGGTTGGGAAATTTGCTGGTTAGGCACCAAAGATCGCATGGAAGCACAGCTTGTACCCAAACATGGCATTCCGATTCGTTTTATTCAAATTTCAGGGTTGCGTGGTAAAGGCATTAAAGCATTACTAGGCGCACCTTTTGCTATTTTAAGAGCCGTATTGCAAGCTCGCAAAATTATTCAAGAATATCAACCTAATGCGGTATTAGGCATGGGCGGTTATGTATCAGGCCCTGGTGGTATCGCTGCAAAACTTTGTGGCGTGCCGGTTATTTTACATGAACAAAATGCCGTAGCAGGCTTAACCAATGAATGGTTGGCTAAAATTGCGACACGTGTATTACAAGCTTTTCCAACTGCATTCAAAGATGCCGAAGTTGTAGGAAACCCAGTTCGCCAAGATTTATTTGAAATGCCATCACCACAAGCGCGTTTTTCAGAAAGAAGCGGAAAATTGAGAGTACTTGTCGTGGGTGGAAGCCAAGGGGCTCGCGTACTCAATCAAACGATTCCACAAGTAGTAGCGCGTTTGGCAGATAAACTAGAAGTGCGTCATCAAGTGGGTAAAGGTTCTGTTGAAAGTGTGACCGCACTTTATGGTGAACATGCAGATTCGGTCAAAATTACAGAGTTTATCGATGATATGGCAGAAGCCTACGCTTGGGCGGATGTGGTGATTTGTCGATCTGGTGCTTTAACGGTATGTGAATTAGCAGCAGTGGGGACACCAGCAATTTTTGTACCATTCCAGCATAAAGATCAACAACAATATTTAAATGCGAAATATCTTGCCGATGTAGGTGCAGCAAAAATCGTTCAGCAGAATGAATTAAATGCGGATGTGTTGGTCGATTTCTTAGAAAAAACAGATCGTGAAACCTTACTAGCGATGGCGATTAAGGCAAAAGAAATGTCGGCACCATTGGCAGCTAAACGTGTAGCTGATGTCATCGTAGAGAACGCGAAATAAGAACAGAGAAGTTGAGGGATAGTAAATAAACCCTTAACCTAAAAGTGCGGTTAAAAATAAAGGTGAAATAATATGAAACATATTTCGGACGAAATTAGAAAGATTATCCCTGAGATGCGTCGGGTTCAACAAATTCATTTCATTGGTATCGGTGGTGCCGGTATGAGTGGAATTGCCGAAATTTTATTAAATGAAGGTTATGATATCTCTGGTTCCGATATTGCAGATGGTGTCGTGATTCAGCGTCTTGCTCAAGCCGGCGCAAAAATTTTCATTGGTCACCAATCGGAAAATGTGCAAGGGGCAAGTGTCGTTGTTGTATCAAGCGCGATCCATGAAGATAACCCTGAATTAATCGCCGCAAAACAAAATCGTATTCCGGTAATTCAGCGAGCACAAATGTTGGCTGAAATTATGCGTTTCCGTCATGGCATTGCGGTTGCAGGTACCCATGGTAAAACCACTACTACAGCTATGATTTCGATGATTTATACTCAAGCGAAGTTGGATCCAACCTTCGTTAATGGTGGTTTAGTTAAATCAGCCGGTAAAAACGCGCATTTAGGGGCAAGCCGCTATTTAATCGCTGAAGCAGATGAAAGTGATGCCTCTTTCTTACACTTGCAGCCAATGGTTTCTGTCGTAACCAATATTGAACCTGATCATATGGATACGTACGGCGGTGACTTTGAGAAGATGAAAGCCACGTACGTGAAGTTCTTACGTAACTTACCGTTCTACGGTTTGGCGGTTATGTGTGCGGATGATGCCGTGCTAATGGAACTTGTTCCTCAAGTTGGACGTCAAGTCTTAACTTATGGTTTCAGTGAACATGCTGACTACCGTATCGAAGATTATGAACAAACCGGCTTCCAAGGCCATTACACCGTAGTTTGTCCAAGCGGTGAACGCATCAATGTATTATTAAATGTGCCAGGTAAACACAATGCGTTAAATGCAACCGCAGCACTTGCAGTCGCAAAAGAAGAAGGCATTGGCAATGAAGCGATTTTAGAAGCGCTTGCAGATTTCCAAGGTGCCGGCAGACGTTTCGATCAATTAGGCGAGTTTATTCGTCCAAATGGTAAAGTACGCTTAGTGGATGATTATGGTCATCACCCAACAGAAGTTGATGTAACAATTAAAGCGGCCCGTGAAGGCTGGGGAG
>NZ_CALJRX010000261.1 GCF_937976265.1 uncultured Haemophilus sp. | reverse complement strand
AATAATTTTAATTCACGTTCATAATGAACGAACATTCATATTTTATAGACTGAAGCCTTTTTACTTCAGCATTTTCTCATAAGGCTCGCATTATGTCCGATCAACAAACAGATACACAAAACTCTTCAAATACTAAATCTCAACAACGTAAAAAAGGGCTTTCCATTTTTATTCTTTTGCTTCTTCTGATTGCAATCGGTTCTGCGGCTTATTGGTTTTTCTTTATTAAAGGCTTTGAAGAAACCGAAGATGCCTATGTGAGCGGCAATCAGGTGATGGTCTCATCACAAGTCGCGGGAAATATTGCGAAAATTAATGTCGATAATATGGATCCCGTACAAGCGGGCGATGTGTTGTTAGAACTGGATGATACCAACGCCAAATTAAGTTTTGAGCAAGCTAAAAGCAACTTAGCCAATGCGGTTCGCCAAGTTTCACAACTAAATTACACCGTAAAACAATTGAAATCCGCCGTTCGTGCGAATGAAATCGCTCTTGCTCAAGCACAAGGAAACTTGAATCGTCGTGTGCAATTAGTCAAAGATGGGGCGATTGATAAAGAATCGTTTCAACACGCTAAAGAAGCGGTTGAACTCGCCAAAGCAAACTTAATGACCTCACAAAACCAACTTGAAGCCAATCAAGCCTTATTGCTAGATGGCCCTTTAAGTGAACAACCGCAAATTCAAAGTGCGGTCAGTAATTTGAAACAAGCTTGGTTGAATTTAGAACGCACGAAAATCCGTAGCCCAATTAAAGGCTATGTGGCTCGTCGCAATGCGCAAGTAGGACAAGCGGTTTCTGTTGGCGGGGCATTAATGGCAGTGATCTCTACCGATCAAATGTGGTTAGATGCCAACTTTAAAGAAACACAATTAACCCATATGCGAATTGGTCAACCGGTTAAAATTCACTTCGATCTCTACGGAAAAGATAAAACCTTTGATGGAAAAGTGGTGGGCATTGAAATGGGGACAGGCAGTGCATTCTCATTATTACCCGCTCAAAATGCGACGGGTAACTGGATCAAAGTGGTGCAACGTGTGCCTGTGCGTATCCAATTAGATCCGCAACAGCTAGCTGAAAATCCACTACGCATTGGACTTTCTGCCACAGTGAAAGTAAATGTCAGTGATAGCCAAGGCGAAACCTTGCGTAACCAAGCGCCATCTACAACGCTTTATTCTACGAATGTGCTGCAATATGATGAAAGTGCGGTCAATAATTTGATCGAATCTATTATTCGCGATAATCGCTATTAGGTTCTGTTATGCCGCAATCTCATTTCAAACCGCTACAAGGCGGTGCGCTAGCGATGCTCACATTGGTGCTTTCATTAGCCACCTTTATGCTCGTGTTAGACTCTACCATCGCCAACGTAGCCATTCCAACCATTGCAGGTGATTTGGGTGCGTCATCGAGCCAAGGAACCTGGGTGATTACCTCGTTCGGTGTGGCAAATGCGATCTCAATTCCTATCACCGGTTGGCTGGCAAAACGCTTCGGTGAAGTGCGGTTATTTTTAATCTCAACCTTACTTTTCGTCCTTGCCTCTTGGCTTTGTGGCATTTCACACAGTTTGGAAATGTTGAT
>NZ_CALJRX010000260.1 GCF_937976265.1 uncultured Haemophilus sp. | reverse complement strand
GTATTCACGACACGAACTCTTGCGACCTATTCTTACGAGTTAAACAATAAGAAAGCGCCTTTTGATAACGTGAATATTCGTAAAGCCTTGAATTTATCCCTTGATCGTAATGTGATCACCGATAAAGTATTGGGCCAAGGTCAAACACCAACCTATGTGTTTACTCCAACTTACATCGAAGAAGGTCATCTCATTCAACAACCTGCTTATTCAAAAGAACCGATGGCACAACGTAATGAGGAAGCCATTAAACTCTTAGAAGAAGCTGGTTACAGCAAAGCGAATCCGTTGAAATTCACCATTCTTTACAATACCAATGAAAACCACAAAAAAGTGGCTATTGCTGCAGCCTCTATGTGGAAAGCGAACACCAAAGGTTTGATTGATGTGAAATTAGAAAACCAAGAGTGGAAAACTTACATTGATAGCCGTCGTGCAGGTCGTTACGATGCGGCACGTGCAGGCTGGAATGCGGATTACAACCAAGCAACAACATTCGGCAACTATTTCTTATCTAATTCGAGTAACAATACCGCGAAATACGCGAACCCAGAATATGATAAAGCGATTGCAGAATCTTACGTAGCAACGGATGCAGAAGGTCGTGCAAAAGCTTATGCGAAAGCCGAAGAAATTCTTGCAAAAGATTACGGTATCGTGCCAATCTTTAACTATGTGAATCCACGCTTAGTGAAACCTTACGTAAAAGGTTATTCAGGCAAAGATCCGCAAGATCACATCTACTTACGCAACCTTTATATTATTAAACATTAATTCGTTGCTAGTATTTAAGTGCGGTTAAAAATCGTCGTGTTTTTTGACCGCACTTTTCGCCCATTTTGGTTGGAGTTGTTATGCTCAAGTTTATTTTTAAACGGCTGTTGGAAGCCTTGCCGACGCTGTTTATTTTGATTACTTTTTCTTTCTTTTTGATGCGTCTCGCCCCTGGCAGCCCGTTCACGTCTGAACGCGCTTATCCGCCAGAAGTCATGGCTAATATCGAAGCGAAGTATCATTTAAATGAACCACTATATAAACAATATTTCCTTTATTTAGAAAATCTTTCCAAAGGCGATTTTGGTCCCTCTTTTAAATATAAAGACCAATCAGTTAATGATTTAATCGCGTCAGCTTTCCCTGTTTCCATAAAATTGGGAATGGTGGCCTTCGCCTTTGCAGTCGTGTTAGGGGTAACAGCAGGTACGCTCGCCGCGCTTAATCAAAATAGCCGTTGGGATTATATTTTGATGAGTTTCTCGATGCTTGGCGTCATTATGCCAAGTTTTGTCTTCGCACCAGTCTTGGTGCTGATTTTCGCCATTTATTTAGGATGGCTACCCGCTGGCGGTTGGAACGGCGGTACCGCCATGTACATGATCTTACCTGTAGCCTCCTTAACTATCGCTTACGTTGCAGGGATTGCGCGTATCATGCGTGGCTCCATGATTGAAGTGTTGCATTCCAACTTTATTCGGACCGCCAAAGCTAAAGGACTTTCTACTTCGAGAATCATTTTAAAACATGCTTTACGCCCTGCTCTTTTACCGGTGATTACCTATTTAGGTCCGGCTTTCGTAGGGATTATTACTGGCTCAATGGTGATCGAAAGCGTATTTGGTTTACCTGGCATGGGCTTATTATTTGTAAACGGCGCATTGAACCGTGATTATTCTTTAGTGTTGAGCCTCACTATTTTAGTGGGAACGCTGACCATTTTATTTAATGCGATTGTGGATATTTTATACGCCATCATCGATCCAAAAATTCGTTATTAAGGATAAGTTATGACAGATTATCGTACTCAGCCGATTAATCAGAAAAATGCGGATTTTGTGGAACAAGTGGCTGACCGTATTGAAGAAATGCAACTGGAAGGCCGCAGCCTATGGCAAGATGCGAAACGCCGTTTTTTCCGCAACAAAGCGGCTGTTGCCAGTCTCATTATTTTGGCATTTATTATTATATTTATTACCGTAGCGCCTTGGTTCTTCCCATTTACCTATGAAGATACCGATTGGAATATGATGAGCGCCGCACCAACAATGGAAGGCTATCACTTCTTCGGTACCGATACTTCGGGGCGAGACTTGTTGGTACGCACTGCTATCGGTGGACGTATTTCCTTATTGGTCGGTATTGCTGGTGCTTTCATTTCCGTGACTATCGGCACAATTTATGGGGCGATTTCCGGTTATGTAGGCGGTAAAACAGATATGTTGATGATGCGCTTTTTAGAGATTCTCAGCTCATTTCCATTTATGTTTTTCGTGATTTTGTTGGTGACTCTTTTTGGTCAAAACATTTTCTTAATTTTTATCGCAATCGGGGCCATTGCTTGGCTTGGTCTTGCACGTATTGTACGCGGACAAACCCTCAGCCTAAAAAATAAAGAATTCGTCGAAGCTGCCATCGTTTGTGGCGTACCTCGTCGCCAAATCATTTTGAAACACATTATTCCGAATGTATTGGGCTTAGTGGCAGTTTACGCCTCGCTTGAAGTACCTGGACTCATTCTATTTGAATCATTCTTAAGCTTCTTAGGATTAGGAACGCAAGAACCGATGAGTAGCTGGGGTGCACTCTTAAGTGATGGTGCGGCACAAATGGAAGTATCGCCTTGGCTATTAATTTTCCCGGCATTTTTCCTTTGCCTTACCCTATTTTGTTTTAACTTTATCGGTGACGGGTTGCGTGATGCACTCGATCCGAAAGATAGATAGGAGCGAATAATGAATCCTTTATTAGATGTAAAAAATCTCTACGTTCGCTTCAAAACACCAGATGGCGTCGTCACAGCAGTGAATGACTTAAACTTCACGCTGAATGCAGGAAGCACACTCGGTATTGTAGGTGAAAGTGGTTCAGGCAAGTCACAAACGGCCTTTGCTTTAATGGGGTTATTGGCAGCCAACGGTGAAGTGGAAGGTTCAGCCATTTTTGAAGGGAAAGAATTAGTTAATTTACCGAATGCTGAATTGAATAAAATCCGTGCCGAGCAAATTTCCATGATTTTCCAAGATCCGATGACGTCACTCAACCCATACATGAAAATCGGTGAACAACTCATGGAAGTGCTGCAATTGCATAAGGGCTATGATAAACAAACTGCCTTTGCCGAATCCGTGAAAATGTTAGATGCAGTTAAAATGCCGGAAGCCAAAAAACGTATGGGCATGTATCCGCACGAATTTTCAGGCGGTATGCGTCAACGGGTGATGATTGCGATGGCCTTATTATGCCGCCCAAAACTACTCATTGCAGATGAACCAACCACCGCTTTGGATGTGACCGTTCAAGCACAAATCATGACTTTATTAAATGAACTAAAACGTGAATTTAATACTGCGATTATTATGATTACCCATGATCTTGGTGTGGTAGCAGGTATCTGCGATCAAGTCATGGTGATGTATGCTGGACGAACCATGGAATACGGCACAGCGGAACAAATTTTCTATCATCCGACTCATCCTTATTCCATTGGCTTAATGGATGCAATTCCTCGCTTAGACGGCAATGAAGAACACTTGGTCACCATTCCAGGCAATCCACCAAATTTGTTGCATTTGCCAAAAGGTTGTCCATTCTCACCACGTTGCCAATTTGCTACCGAACAATGTCAAACTGCGCCAAAACTGGCTACATTTAATCACGGTCAATTACGTAATTGTTGGTTACCTGCGGAGAAATTTACCCTATGACAATCTCAAACAACAAAGAATTACTCCTTGAAGTCAATCACTTAGGCGTCAGTTTTAAAATTAAAAATGATAAATCCCTTTTCTTTGCCAAACCGCAAACCTTAAAAGCGGTGAAGGATGTCTCTTTTAAACTTTATGCAGGTGAAACCCTCGGTGTAGTGGGTGAATCTGGTTGCGGTAAATCCACACTTGCACGCGCTATTATCGGTTTAGTCGAAGCGAGCGAAGGGGAAATCTTGTGGCTTGGTAAAAATTTACGAAAACAATCAGCGAAACAATGGAAAGAAACGCGTAAAGATATTCAAATGATTTTCCAAGATCCGCTCGCCTCTCTCAATCCGCGAATGAATATTGGTGAAATCATTGCTGAGCCATTAAAGATCTACCAACCACACTTAAGCGCTGCTGAAGTGAAAGAAAAAGTGCAAGCTATGATGTTGAAAGTCGGGCTTTTACCGAACTTGATTAACCGCTATCCGCATGAGTTTTCTGGTGGTCAATGTCAGCGTATCGGTATTGCTCGCGCGTTAATCATTGAGCCGAAAATGATCATTTGTGATGAGCCCGTTTCTGCATTAGATGTGTCGATTCAGGCTCAAGTAGTGAATTTATTGAAATCCCTGCAAAAAGAAATGGGGCTTTCCTTAATTTTCATCGCTCATGATTTGGCGGTGGTAAAACACATTTCTGACCGCGTATTAGTCATGTATTTAGGCAATGCCATGGAATTAGGTAGCGATGATGAAGTGTATAACAATACCAAACATCCTTATACCAAAGCCTTAATGTCTGCTGTTCCAATTCCTGATCCGAAATTGGAACGCAATAAATCCATTGAATTACTTGAAGGTGATTTGCCTTCGCCAATTAATCCGCCGTCTGGTTGCGTGTTCCGTACCCGCTGTCTAAAAGCCGATGAAAATTGTGCGAAACAAAAACCACCTTTCACCAGCCAAAACAACAGCCATTTTGTGGCTTGTTTAAAAGTCTCATAAAACAAAAAGTGCAGTCAATTTTTCAGGTAAAAAAAGTAGATTCTCACAGATAGCTTGAAAACGCTGTTTGCTGTTAAAACGTTTATCTAAAAAGCGATAAACTAATGGATAGCTATAATCCGCATGTTCATTTAATAATGTGACAAGAAAAGGATGCCGGTTAATAAATTGCTCAAAATGAACTATCGATCCTTGATGCAAAAAAGAGTGAAGACGATAACGCAAACGCTTAAGTGCGACCTGGACGGTCTGGATAAACAGCTTCCGCTTTTGGCCAGCGATATTGATTCTCTTGAGATTCCATAGTGATTAATATAATTAAAGAGGCTTTAAATCACGCAAAGCGCGCACTCTCTCATAATTTCAGCAATTTTTCTATTTGTGATATGCTAAGGTCAATTGATGAAAGGAACCATTATGTCTGAAATTAAACTGAATTATCATAAAACGCATTTTCTCACGAGTGCGCCAAATATTCGTTCCATCCCTGAAGATACAGGGATTGAAATTGCTTTTGCGGGACGCTCAAATGCCGGAAAATCAACCGCACTTAATGCATTAACCAATCAAAAAAGCTTAGCCAGAACGTCTAAAACACCTGGTCGTACACAGTTAATCAATCTTTTTGAGGTTGAACCAAATTGTAAATTGGTGGACTTACCCGGCTATGGTTATGCTGCTGTTCCTGAGAAAATGAAAATTGAATGGCAAAAATCCCTCGGGGAATATTTGCAAAAACGTGAATGTTTAGGTGGGCTTGTTGTTTTAATGGATATTCGCCATCCTTTAAAAGATCTCGACCAACAAATGATTGAATGGGCGGTTTCTGCTGATTTACCGGTTATGTTACTTTTAACTAAAGCGGATAAACTCAGTCAAAGCGCGCGTAGCAAACAGGTCAAAATGGTACGTGAAGCTATTTTACCCTTCCAAGGTGATATTCAAGTCGAAGCCTTTTCTGCACAAAACAAAATTGGCATTGATAAATTAGCAGCCAAGTTAGATAGTTGGTTTGCCCCACTTTTCGTGTAGTTTTTTATCAAGAAAAAGTAATTTCTGCGATCAAGATCGCAAAAAAAGCACAGGATGCATGATTTCATTCTGTGCTTTTTTTATAGTACGAAAATCTAATTATTTTTGACCGCACTTTAAGGAATCTGAATGTCTCTTGCTATTGTTTACAGCCGTGCCTCAATGGGTGTACAAGCCCCTCTTGTTACCATTGAGGTACACTTAAGTAATGGAAAGCCTGGATTTACCTTAGTTGGGTTACCTGAAAAAACCGTAAAAGAGGCGCAAGATCGTGTCAGAAGTGCATTAATGAATGCCCAGTTCAAATATCCGGCCAAACGCATCACCGTTAACCTTGCACCAGCCGATTTACCCAAAGAAGGGGGACGATTTGATTTACCTATTGCAATCGGTATTTTAGCTGCATCAGATCAACTTGATGGCAGCCGTTTAAAACAGTTTGAATTCGTTGGTGAACTTGCATTAACAGGTGAATTACGTGGCGTACACGGCGTGATTCCCGCTATTTTAGCGGCACAAAAAGCAAAACGAGCCCCCATTATCGCTTATCAAAATGCCAATGAAGCTTCACTTATCTCAGAGCAAGAGACTTATTTCGCTAAAAACCTTTTGGAAGTCGTACAATTCTTAAATAATCAAGAAAAATTACCTTTGGCCTCATTACTCACACAAGAAAGTGCGGTCGGATTTTCAGCTAAAAATCACTTAGATTTGACCGATATTATTGGTCAGCAACACGCTAAACGAGCACTAACAATAGCGGCAGCAGGTCAGCACAACCTGCTCTTTTTAGGCCCACCTGGGACGGGTAAAACCATGTTGGCAAGTCGTCTCACTGCATTGCTACCTGAAATGACGGATTTAGAAGCGATTGAAACCGCTTCAGTGACGAGCTTAGTACAAAATGAATTAAATTTTCATAACTGGAAACAACGTCCGTTTCGAGCGCCACATCATAGTGCCTCATTACCTGCCTTAGTAGGTGGAGGAACTATTCCAAAACCAGGCGAAATATCGCTCGCACATAACGGCGTACTTTTTCTTGATGAATTGCCTGAGTTTGAGCGTAAAGTGCTTGATGCACTTCGCCAGCCCTTAGAAAGTGGAGAAATTATTATTTCGCGTGCCAATGCAAAAATCCAGTTCCCCGCTCGCTTTCAACTCGTTGCCGCGATGAATCCAAGTCCAACGGGGCATTACACTGGAACACATAATCGCACCTCGCCGCAGCAAGTGATGCGTTATTTAAACCGACTTTCGGGGCCATTTTTAGATCGCTTTGATTTATCTATTGAAGTACCTCTTCTGCCACAAGGTAGCTTACAGAATACAGGGGATAGAGGTGAGACAAGCCAACAAGTACGAGAAAAAGTGTTAAAAGTGAGGGAAATTCAACTTGCTCGAGCCGGTAAAATCAATGCGTATCTTTCAAGCAAAGAAATTGAACGAGACTGTAAATTACAAGATAAAGATGCATTATTCCTTGAGAATGCACTCAATAAGCTTGGGCTTTCAGTAAGAGCCTATCATCGGATTTTAAAAGTCTCACGCACGATTGCTGATTTAAATGGCGAAAAAGAAATACAACAATCTCATTTAGCAGAAGCGCTAGGATATCGGGCCATGGATCGATTGCTACAGAAATTATCTAGCACTTAAAAAATAAAAGAGCGAATGATTTGATCTGCACCCCAAAAGTTAGACTAAACTTCTAACTGATTAAGGTGCAGATTTTTTATGACTAAATACAATCAACTTTTCAAACAAC
>NZ_CALJRX010000259.1 GCF_937976265.1 uncultured Haemophilus sp. | reverse complement strand
CTCACTAAAAATGCACTGGCTTTTGTACGCAAATGTTGTGGCCAGCTTTCAATGGCATAAGAGGAAGAACACGCATATTCACCTGCCATCCCCATACCGACAATCATACGGAAGATGAAAAGCCAAATATAACTGGTAGATAAGCCGCATAAGAATGTGCCGACGGAATACGTAATAATGGAAACAATCATCGCCAAACGACGACCATATTTATCGGCAAAACTACCAAAAATCGCCCCACCTAATGGACGCGCGACGAAGGCCGCAAGTAATAATGTGGATGTTTCCGTTGTACTCATGGCGAATTCTTTTTGAATATCCAAAAGCACGTAAGTGATAAGCATATAATCGAAGCCATCAAAAACATAACCTAACCAAGCCGCAAATAACGCTTTCTTTTGCGTAGGACTGACTTCTTTATACCATGGTAATGATGTTGTCATAACAACCTCCCTTCCTTGTATTTGAGAATTTTGTGGTATAGATCACAGAATTTAAAATCACTGCTAATTTCTGCTTGCATAAATAAAGATAAGACGTATGATGTCTTATGTCAATTAGAGAGAATGAGAGCTGGATCACAAATTCAGAAAATAGATTAGAAAATGAGAACAGAAATGAAAAAAACAAGTAAAAAAGAAGCAAGTCTCGTTTTGCAGGATAAAATCAAATCGCTCATCATTAAACAAAATCTCAAATCCGGCGATTTGATGCCAACAGAAAATGAGTTGATTGAACAGCTTGGTGTGAGCCGTTCCAGTTTACGTGAAGCCATTAAATCTTTAGAGGCGCTACACATTTTAGATATTCGCCATGGTGTGGGTACCTTTGTGAGCGAATCATCTCTGGTGCCAATGATTCGCGGATTAAGCTTTCACACTCAACTGAATTTACATAATGATCATAATCAGCTGATTAATATTTTGGATATTCGGGAAATTTTGGAATACGGTTTTGCCCCGATGGTTTTAGGAAAAATTAGCCAAGAACAGACCGCACTTTTGCAAAAATCGGTGACCAATATGGAGAAAAATGCACGAGAACAAAAGTTTTCACCTAAAGATGAATACCACATTCATTTAAAACTTTATGAGCCATTAAATAACCCGTTACTGATTCAATATTTAGATGCATTTTGGCAAATTTATCAGCAAGTAGAAAAAGGCTTACCGCCACCAATACTTTCTCCTGAAAAATTAGCCATGCAACATCGCGAATTAATTGATGCCGTGGAAGCGCATGATTTGGTACGCATGCAACGCGCGATCTTGCAATATTTCCAAAGTATTCGCCAACGCTTACAACAAGGAGGGCATGATGCAAACTAATGGATTAAACATTGCCTTAATCGGCTGCGGCTTTTTTGGCGTTCAACTCGCTTCCGCATTTGACAAAGCCCAAGCAAACTTAATTGCAGTGACCGATATCAACCCTTCTCTTGCACAAAAACTCGCAGACCAATACGGCAGCCAAGCCTTTTTTAGTGTGGAAGAAATGTTGGCTGAAACTAAACCGGATTTAGTGGTTATCGCCACCCCAAACTATGCTCATTATTCCCCAGCTATCTTAGCGTTAAATGCAGGCTGTCATGTCTTTATTGAAACACCTTTTACCTTAAGCGCTTCTCAAGGCCAACATTTACGCCGTCTTGCTGAAGAAAAAGGTAAAGTCATTTTTGTGGGCCATTTAGAGCGTACGTTGCCAGGCATGTTAAAAGTCAAAGCGGCTTTAGAACAAGGAAAATTAGGCAGAATTACGGTCGCACGAGCCATGCGTCAGCGTTGGATTGAAAACCTACCAAACAAAGAATGGTGGAAATTAGATGCCAATCTTACGGGTGGTGAGCTTTTCCACCTCATTCATGAACTGGATTTACTCTGTTGGTTATTAGGCGATATTGAGGCGGTCTTTGCTCAGGCCGCTAATCAAGCGCATCACGATACACCAGACAGCCGCGATGTGTTGCAGTTGCTATTACGTTTTAAAAATGGCGTGTTAGGTTCGCTCGAAATGGGCACTGCTTATCGATTACACCAATGGGGCATTCAAATTCATGGTGAAAATGGTGTGATTGAAGTCAATTTCTTTACCTCAAGTGTCACATTTAATTATCTAGATGGAAAAATAGAACACGTTGATTTATTTGATGAATTTGAGGCTGATTTATCTTTACGCGAAAGTGCCAAAGGCACACAGCAATATAATGTCACCCACGCACCTTGCCAACTTTGGTTAAGCCGAGCGGCTGAAATTGAAGTACAAAGCGTGGTGGCGCACTTAACGCAAGGAAAAACCAGCCCATTAAGTCTATGTTTAACTGAAGCCATCGAAGTTGCAGAAGCAGCGAAGCAATCCATGGTAACGGAAAAACAAATCTCAGTGAAAAAATAAGGAGTTTATTATGATGCGATATGGTGTTGTTGGCGTTGGCTATTTTGGTGCGGATTTAGCCCGTTTCATGAATGAATTTGATGATGCACAGATTACAATGGTATACGACCCTGAAAATGGTGAAACCATTGCTCAAGAATTACAATGCGTAGCGGCAAAATCGCTTGAAGAATTGGTCACTTCCCCTAATGTGGATTGCGTGATTGTGGCTACACCAAACTACTTACACAAAGAACCGGTCATCCTTGCAGCGAAAAACAAAAAACACGTTTTCTGTGAAAAACCAATCGCCTTAAGTTATCAAGACTGTGATGACATGGTGCGCGCTTGCGAAGAAAATGGCGTCACCTTTATGGCTGGCCATGTGATGAACTTCTTTAACGGTGTTCACCATGCCAAAGAATTAATCAATCAAGGCGTGATCGGTAAAGTGCTTTATTGCCACACCGCACGTAACGGCTGGGAAGAACAACAACCGACTATTTCATGGAAAAAAATCCGTGAAAAATCTGGCGGCCACTTATATCACCATATTCACGAATTAGACTGCGTACAATTCATTATGGGTGGCATGCCAAAAACCGTTACCATGGCAGCCGCCAATGTTGCCCACAAAGGCGAAAAATTTGGTGATGAAGACGATATGATTTTTGTCACCATGGAATACGAGGATAATCGCTTCGCTGTTTTAGAATGGGGTTCGGCTTTCCGTTGGGGTGAACATTATGTATTAATTCAAGGGGAAAAAGGCGCAATCAAACTTGATATGTACAATACCAAAGGCACCCTTCGTGTGGATGGAAAAGACACCTATTTCCTCATTCACGAAACCCAAGAAGAAGATGATGACCGTACCCGTATTTACAACAGCACAGAAATGGACGGTGCAATTCAATACGGTAAACCGGGCAAACGCACACCGCTCTGGTTGAGTTCTATTATGAAAAAAGAAATGCGTTATTTAAACGATATTCTTCATGGAATGGAACCAACTGAGGAATTTGTAAAATTACTCACCGGTGAAGCTGCCCGTGCCGCCATCGCCACTGCCGATGCTTGTACCCGTTCTCGTTACGAAAACCGCAAAGTTGATTTAGCAGAAATCATCGGTAAATAAAAATAACGTAAAAATAAACCGCACTTTGGTTGAAAAATCAAAGTGCGGTTGTTTTTTTAGGATATTTTTAAGAAACTTACGGTGATAAGCGCTCTCTTTCCCATTTTCCGTCATTGAATAAATAACAAATTCTGTCATGTAAGCGGCTTGGGCGACCTTGCCAGAATTCGATGCGATCAGGAACCACAAGATAACCGCCCCAATGTGGTGGACGAGGTACGTTTAATGGATGTTTTGCTGCAATCAATGCTGCTTTCGCTAATAAAGATTTGTGGCTAGAAATGACCGCACTTTGCTCGCTGGCCCAAGCGCCAATTCGGCTGGTGTAAGGGCGAGTTGCAAAATATTCATCTGATTGTTCAGGCGAGATTTTTTCGGCTTTGCCCTCAATACGAACAGAACGTTCTAATTCTGGCCAAAAGAATGTCAGGGCGACGAAAGGATTATGTTCTATGGCGCGACCTTTTCGGCTGTGATAATTTGTGAAAAAGACAAAACCTTGGTCGTTCACTTCTTTTAACAGTACCATTCGACTTGTTGGTCGGCCGTCTTCATTGACTGTCGCCACATTAACACCTGTTGGCTCATTGACTTTAGCCGTAATCGCTTCGTTGAGCCATTTTTCAAATTGTTTTATTGGATTAGGATCGCAATCATGCTGAGAAAGCGCCTGTTTGCAATAATCCTCACGAATATCATGTAAGTCCATTTTCTTTCTCCTTTTGCTTGAAAACAAAAAGCCCTTGCAACTGCAAGGGCTAGTATAGTCCGTTAATTATTTACCATCAACACTCACGCCATAAAACGCATCGTAGCCGAATGGGCTTTGTACGTAACCTTTTACGCGAGGACTAAGTGGTGCGAAACCCACAGAGTGTGCAACCGGAATCCATGGCGCTTGCTCATGGAAAATCACTTGTGCTTGTTTATAAAGCGCTGCACGCTCATCTTTATTGTTTAAGCCTATCGCTTTATCTAATAAGGCATCAAATTCTGCATTTTTGAAACGTGCAAAGTTTGAGTTGCCCGCATTCGCACTTGCAAGTAACGGAGAAAGGAAGTTATCCGGATCACCGTTATCGCCTGACCAACCGAAGATACCTGCCGTTAATTCGCCTGCTTTGGCACGTTTTTGATAGTCAGCCCATTCAAATGTTACTGGATTTGCTTTTACGCCCACTTTCGCCCAGTCTGCCATTACAAGTTCAGCCATACGTTTTGGATTTGGGTTAGACGCACGTACCACCGGTTGAATCCAGAAGTCCGTTTCAAAACCGTTTGGATAACCTGCTTCCGCTAAAAGCTGTTTCGCTTTCTCTGGATCATACGGATAATCTTGGATTTCGTCGTTATAACTCCAAATTGTTGGCGGTAGTGGGTTTTTCGCTGCAGTGCCCGCACCTTGATAAACCGCTTCAATAATCGCTTTTTTATCCACCGCATAGTTCAATGCTTGGCGTACTTTCACGTTATCAAACGGTGCTTTCTCTGTATTGAATGCGATATATGCCACGTTCAAACCTTTTTGTTCCAAAAGCTGTACTTTCGGATCGGTCTTCATTTTGGCTAAATCCGCCACGTTCGGGAAGAGAATTAAATCACAAGAACCTGCTTGTAACTTCGCATAACGCGTCGTCGCATCTGGCACGATGCTGATGACTAAGCGATCAAGCGGTGTACGACCTTTCCAATAGGTTTCATTTGCTACATATTGTGCCGCTTGGTCAGTTTTGTAATCCACAAAAATAAACGGACCTGTACCTACTGGTTTGTTATCGATCGTTTCTGGTTTACCCGCTTTCAACATCGCATCTGCATATTCAGCGGAATAAATAGAGATAAAGTCCATACCCAAGCTTGCTAAGAAAGTCGCATCTTTTTTATTCAAGGTAATACGAACAGTGTTGTCATCCACTTTCTCAACTGATTTTAATAAATCTGGGAATTTCATCGCTTTGAAATACGGATAAGTCCCTTTCGATACGTTGTGGTAAGGGTGGTTAGGATCTAACTGACGTTGGAAAGAAAAGACCACATCATCTGCATTAAAATCACGTGTTGGCGTAAATTCTTTTGTGGTATGGAATTTCACCCCTTTACGCAAATGGAACGTATAAGTTAAACCATCATCACTGATCTCCCAGCTTTCAGCCAAGCCTGGCTCAAGGTCAGTTGAACCTTTTTTGAATTCAACCAAACGGTTATACACTTGTTGTGAACTCGCATTGTAAGATGTACCTTCCATTACCAATGCCGGGCTAAAGCTAAGTGGTGCTTTCGCCGTACAGTACACAAACGTGTTATTGCCTGAAGGTTTTGCGGTTTCTGTTTTCGCAGTTTCTTTTGCAGCAGAACCAGATTGATCACAAGCAGCTAAAAACAAACTCGCTGCAACAAGTGTTAATGTCGCTTTTAATTTCATAAGTTTTCCTTCTTTAATCGGGTGGAACACCTAAACATAAATATAAAATTTTTACTTAAGATATAAGTAAATCAAACTTTTACAAAATAAGAAAATGATCTTTCTTATAACAAATTAAACTAAGATATTCAATATCAGCGTTTTTTCCGCAAATGATCCCCGTCTGTTTTATGCAAATAGCTCAATATCCAAACTAATGCGATCGCAAAAACAGAAGTGGTCAGAAATGTGTAACTGAAAGCATGTTGTAATGCTTCGCCTTCGTTACCAATGAATTGACGATATAACGTTAAAATAATGGATGCTACGGCGATACCAAAACCAATACCCACTTGTTGCACAATGCTCAATACCGTCGAGCCGACACCGCCTTGTTCCTGTGATAGATCGCCAACGGTAAGTGTATTAATTGAGCTAAAAATCATCGACATACAGGCACCGTACCACATCAGATTACATATTATCCACGTCGTTGATGATGAGGAATCAAGCCATGACATAGAAACCGTTGAGCCAGCCATTAAAAGTGACGATAAAATTAACGTCGTTTTATAACCTAAGATATTTAAAATATGCCCAATAAAGCATTTAAATACGACGGACATTAGTGCAATAGGTGCAAGTAACCAGCCTGACACTTCAGCTGAATAGCCAAAGGAAAGTTGGAACATTAATGACAATAAGAATGGCACAGCCGAACCGGAAAGACGGGTGAAGATATTGGCTGCAATACCTAATCGGAATGTCCTTGTATTGAAAAGGGATAGCGGCAAAATGGCGCGTTCATTACCTTTCGCATAAAAATAATAAGCCATCAATAATGCCATGCCAATCGCTAATACACTGTATGTGGTTATGCGATCACTATGACTTTCACCGAGTAAGTCAAGCCCGAGCGTTAAACCAACTAGACCAAACGCAAAGAGTAAAAAG
The DNA here is from genome assembly GCF_937976265.1 of uncultured Haemophilus sp. Lineage (GTDB taxonomy): Bacteria > Pseudomonadota > Gammaproteobacteria > Enterobacterales > Pasteurellaceae > Haemophilus_D. The sequence goes on along the minus strand of NZ_CALJRX010000259.1, from coordinate 388 downwards.
CCTGTACAGTCTAATTTACTTGCATTTCCTTTATGATTTCCCATCACTTTAGCCGCCGCCCAAAAGCCTAACATGCCAATAGGAATATTGATTAAGAAAATCCAATGCCATGAAGTATGTACAACAAGCCAACCACCTAAAATCGGACCAAGAATCGGGCCAATCAATCCCGCTGTCGCCATTAAACTCCAGGCATTAATCAATTGGTTTTTCGGTACGGTTTGAATAATCGAAAGGCGAGCGACAGGCATCATAAATGCTCCGCCAACACCTTGGATAATTCGTGAGAGCACAAGGGTCTCGAGAGAGGTTGACATCGCACAAGCTACCGAGCCGAATACAAAGGTAAAAACAGCAGAGCGGAAAACAGTGAGTGTACCAAATTTCG
>NZ_CALJRX010000258.1 GCF_937976265.1 uncultured Haemophilus sp. | reverse complement strand
ATTAATTTAATACGGGATATCTAAAAGATATCCCGTATTTTTTTCAAATTTGTTAACTATATCAATCTTTTTTTTATTCACCCTGATAAAATGGAAAATGGCATTTTGCCGTATTAGTTAATAAGGATTTTATATGAAAACATACAAAACATCAGTGCTGGTCAGTATGATGCTTGGCATTTTTTCAACAACAGCATTTTCTGCCACTGTACCTGCTGGTACGTCCCTTTCAGACACTCAAGTCTTCCGTCAAAACACACATAGCGATCCTGGTTCTCTTGATCCCCAATTGGTGCAAGAAAATACAGCTGCACAAATTGTGATTGATTTATTTGAAGGGTTAATTTGGTTGGATGAAAATGGTCAAGTTCAACCTGCACAAGCAGAAAAATGGACTGTCTCTGACGATGGCAAGATTTATACCTTTTCATTGCGTGATGCAAAATGGTCGGACGGTACGCCAGTAACGGCGAAAGATTTTGTACTTGGTTGGCAACGTGCAGTTGACCCTAAATTTGGTAGCCCTAATGCCAATTATTTAACAAAGGCACATATTTTAAATGCTGAAGAAGTGATGCAAGGTAAAATGCCATTGAGTGAATTAGGCATTAAAGCACTTAATGATAGACAAGTTGAAGTTACTCTTACCCAAGCTACACCTTATTTCTTGCAATTACTTGCATATCCTACGACATTTCCTGTACCACATCATAAATTGGCTCAATTTGGTGATAAATGGGCGACAGCTCAAAATATAGTAAGCAATGGAGCCTATCAATTAAAACAATGGACGATTAATGAGAAAATTACAGCGGAACGTAATCTACTTTATTGGAATGATAAAAATACGCTCATTAATACTTCTGAATACCTATTTCAAGAAAGTTTAGCTTCTGCATATCAACGCTACCAAGCTAAAGAATTGGATTTAACTTGGGTACCAGTAGAACAGATTCCACATATTCAAAAAAATACACCGGATGCGCTGATTGTCGTACCTCGATTAACCACAGAATTTTATACATTCAATGTGGCTAAACCTCCATTTGATAATGAAAAAGTACGCAAGGCGTTATACCTCACCTTAGATAGACCATTGATTGCAGAGCATATTATCGGTTTGCGCAAACCTGCAGTAACATTGACACCACCAGAAGTTGATGGCTTTAATGTGCCAAATATTGCTGAATTAAACCAGCCATTAACAGAAAGAATAGCGCAAGCGAAAAAATTATTAAATGAAGCGGGGTATAATGAAAAAAATCCGCTTCAATTTGAAATTTTTTATAACAAGTATGCAACTCATGAAAAAGTGGCGTTGGCGCTCGCTTCCGAATGGAAGAAACAATTAGGTGCAGATGTAAAATTACGCACGATGGAATGGAAAACCTACTTGGGTGAACGCAATATCGGTAATTTCCAATTATCCAGAATGTCTATTGATGCGGAATATAATGAACCATCTGCATTTCTAAATTCTTTACTTTCTACATCACCAGAAAATGTGGGGCAGTGGAAGAACAAAAAATTTGATCAAGTCATGAAAGATGCGCAGAGTACTTTAAATGACAAGACGCGTGCCGATTTATATCAACAAGCAGAGCAGCTTATTGCGGAGCAAGCACCTTTAATCCCGATTTTTTATTCGCCGTTGATTAAGGCAATTAATCCGGCAGTAGGTGGTTTCCCAATGCATAATCCTCAAGATTATGTGTATACCAAGGAGCTTTACATTCGTAAGTAGAGTTATCTAAGTACCTTTCGTTGCATATACTTTGCTTTCATTTTAAAATGCTATGTAACGAAATTTTCAGCTAAAGTGCGGTTAATTTTGACCGCACTTTCCATTTACAGTGAACTATCCTGAGAGA